>DASYHQ010000008.1 GCA_035998445.1 Tepidisphaeraceae bacterium
TTTACCGCCGCGACCGCAGCCGAGGGGATGGAGGTACTTCAGGCCGAGCGGCCGGACGTGGTGGTGAGCGACATCGGCCTCCCGACGCGAGACGGCTACGAGTTCATGAAGCAAGTGCGGGCGCTCGCCGAGGATCGCGGCGGTAAAACGCCCGCGCTGGCGTTGACCGCCTACGCCCGCGCGGAGGATCGGATGCGGGCGATCCGCGCAGGCTTCCAGATGCACGTGCCGAAGCCGGTCGAACCGGCCGAGTTGATTACGATGGTCGCCAGCCTCGCGGGCCGAGCATAAGCGGACCTCCTGCAAACCTCGGACGCCCCGCCGTGCAAAAGACCGCTGCAGCACCGGCGACGCGGCTGGCGGTATAGCCGCACTGCGACGGACCGGCCGGGCAGAACGGTCCTTTTGACCGCGTCGCGGCTCGGCGCCCGGCCGGCCGCTGAACGTCGGTCCGTTATGCGGCGGGGGCACACCCTATGACAACCACAGGCCGACGCGTCGTCTTTGGCCTAGTCGTCCTCGCCGTGGTGGCGGGGACCGTGTCCGAGGCGTACCGTTTTTTCGACCGACGCGCAATCGTGCGTGAGGCGGCGCAGGCCGCCGATATCGCGTTGGCATCGGCATCGGCGTCAACGGCACCTGAGGACGCGCGGCGATGGTTGGAATTCCATGGCTTTCGCGTCATCGTTTGGAACCCGCACGACTCGCGTGGCTATGTCGGCATGCAGCAAAGCGGATCGAATGAAAGACGCGCCATCGTGCAAGGACAACGGCAGATGCGAGATGGGGCAGAACCGACGTGGCTGGATCTGACGTTCCGATTCAACCACGACGGCACGTTTCACGACGTCCAGTCGCGTCCATCCCGGCTTGAAGTCCCGACCACTCGGCCCGCTGCGTAGCCCGCTGGTGGCGCGATTCCCTGCCCCCTTCCCGGTCGAGGCGGTACGATGACGGGCGTGGCGTGGGGCCGGCGAACGTCGACCGTTACGTGCCCCCACCAACGCGCCCCCTGCCTTACGCCCTGCGTCGGCGCAGCAGCGCAACGCCGCCAAGGGCCAGCAGCGACAGGCCCGCCGGCTCAGGGACGGCGACGATTGCGAAGTCGAACTGACCTCTGGCAGTCGAGCCGCCGTCCGCGTCGGGCGACGCGAATGTGAACGCCTGATGGAACAGCTCGTACGTGCGGCCCGCCACCAGCGCACCGCTGAGGCTGCCGCTAGAGAGGTTGACGTTATCGCCTGCGGTCCCACCAAACACGAACGTTTGATCGACGGTGTTGAGGCTTTCCTGCTGGGCCCGATACAAGTACGTGTTGGTCGTCTTGTCGAGCAGGTGGCCGTCGAAGCGCGTGCGGCCGGCGCTGGTCGCATCGTCCGCCACGTACTGGCCGCTCGCCGTGTATGTGGAGTCTGTCGTGACCTGAAATGTGACGATGCTGTAGGAGTCGGCAAAGTTGTATTGCGTGCCGTCCCGGGCATGGTCGAACGTGAACTTCAGGTCGGTCTGGGTCAGGTCGTAGGTGGTGGTGCTGGTCGCGCCGTTGGAAGTGGCGGTGTTCGTCTCAACGTAGGGCGACGCTGCGAGCGAACCCGTGGGATACTTCTCGCTCCTCACGCTGGCGGCCTGCGATTTGAGCACGGTGGGCGGCGCGAGGATGACGTCCGCGACCGCGGTTGCCGCCGTGGGACCACACAGCGCCGCCGCAATCATCACCGTCTGCACGCACTGCTTCATCTGGAACCTCTTGGTGATCGATCGCACCCCGACCCGCCCCGCGCGGCCGGCTGCCGATAGAAGGTACACCGACAACTCCGACAAGCAAGCGCGGTGTGCCGGTGGCACCGTCGCGAGCGGGTTCGCAGTTGGCGGAGTAGGCAAATGGTGGCGCGATGGAGGGAAACGTGGCCCGCGATCCGTTCGTCGGCCGCGTGGCCGGGTTGGGAGTTGGAACAACACGCGGATTACGAAGAGCGTCAGCCGGAGGGTGCCGATCCCGACACGGTTGTTAACTGGCAAGCGGAAATAGAGCGGAGAGTCCGAGAGTTCCGGGCCAGAGGAGGCCGGGACGGTTGGACCTGGCGCCAGTGCCCTGCTCTCTCCCCTTCCCGGCCGAGAGCACCCAATCCCAAAACCCGCAATTTCAGCCCGAAAACGAGCGAACCCTGTTAACTGGAAGTAACAGGGTTCGCGGTAAACTATATAACGCCTTGCCATACAAGAAGTTATGAAGCTCACACTGCAGGACTCGAACCTGCAACCGGTGAGTTAACACCCAACTCATGACCGTGTTTGGACGAGGCAGCTATGCGCGACCACGGTTGTCGCCCGAAGGGGGTCGTTCGGGTCCACTCCACGCTGGGGCGCTCCCGCTCCGTCGCACACCTGCCCAGAAATCTGGTCGTGCCGACGTGAGGCCTTCGTATCGTCCGTCCCCCTTGCGACCGTGTACCGTACAGGCCCCCACTCCGCCGCATCGAAGATCCGATCGCTTGACACGGAAACGGTGTCATCGCCACAATGCGTGACACGGAAACCGTGTCGAGCGTCCGCCGGCGTGTTGCGGGGCGACAGGGGTACCGTCTCGACGGGGACAACCATGAGATCGATGTCGACCACGGAACACAGCGGTACTGCGCCGATGCCCGGCGGCCCGAACCGCCGACACCACGACCGGGCAGCAGCCCGACCAAACTGCTGCCAGCTCGGGACGCTGTTACTAACCGCGGCACTGGGGACGGTGGCCGGCTGCGAGGACCGTCAGGAGCAACGGGCCGCCGCAAGCACGCCCGCAGCCCCGCCGGTCGTGACCGTCTCGCTGGAGCAGCAGTCGTACGAGCGGTACCGCGCGACGATCGGGCCAATCGTCGAAGAGCTGATGCGCATGCGGGCGACCAACGGAGGGGCCGGCGTCGACGCCGACGCGTTCCGCCGCCAGCACCCCGAGGCGAAGCTCCGCCACCGCCAAGCGGACATGGCGCTGACGGCCGCGGACCGCGCGCGGCAGAGCTGGACCTACATCGAGACCGCGATGCGGTTAATGGAAGGGGCCGAGGAGCTGCTCCAGCGAATCGACCAGATCGAAGCCGAGGTTCGGGCCGAGTCGCCCCGACACGACGGCCCGGCGGCCACGGCCAGCCGCGAGGAGACCCACAAGTGGACGCTGAAGCTGATCGATTACGTGGCGGAGACCGAGGCCTCGAGTCGCACGGCGGCCCAGTCGATCGTCGCGGCCGGCACCGCGATCCAGCAAATGGAGCAGGCCCTGAAGGACGGAAAGTAGCGACCGGTCTCGCACGGTTCGCATCAACGCCGAGCTGAGGCATGAGCACGTACGGCGGCGTCGGTCGCATTCTGGAACGAACGGCTCAGCAGGAGAGGTCATGGCCACGGCATCCTCGTCGCTGCCCGATGCCTACGCGGTCCTGAGCGTCGCCCGTACGGCGAAGCCCGAGGAGATCCGCGCCGCCCATCGCCGAATGGTGCGGGCGCATCATCCGGACGCCAACCAAGGGCAGGACGCCGCCGTCGCCCAGCGGCGGTTCCAGCAGGTGCAGGAGGCCTACGACCTGCTGCGCGATCCTGCGCGGCGGGCAGAGTTGGACCGGCAGTTGCAACGGCTCGACGAGCAACGGCAGCGGGCGGCAGCAGAGGCGGCGCGGGCGGCGGCCGCAGCAGCAGAAAAACGACGCGCGGCGCAGGCCCATGAGCGGGCCGCATCGTACGACACGGAGGAACTGGAGCGGGAACGGCTGCGGCGCGATGCTCCGAGCGACCGGCGTTCCGCGATGCCGCGGGACCCCTACGCGACGCGATCGAGCGACAGGAAGGCCACGGCAGCATCGCGACCGTCACCAGGAGACGAACGCCATGCGGCGCCATCGCGGCGTGCGGTGAACCCGAAGTTCAAGGCCGAGCAGGACGCGATCGACCGGCTGATCCGGGAACTGGAGGAACTGCGTTCGTTTCCCGATCCTGAGGACGCCCCACCGCCGCCGCCTGAGGTCCGGAACGGCAGCGCGACCAGAGTGTGGTGGGCGGCGCGGGATTGGGTGCATTGGCTGTTCGACGGGTACAACGCGATGTGGACCGTCGGCGCTGTCGTCACTACGTTGATCGCCACTTCCCTGGCTATGTGGGGATTCGATCGGACGCGGGAACTCGTGGGCGTCGCGCTGGTCCTTTTGCTCGGGGGGATTTGCGTCATGATTGTCGCGGTACACCTATGGTTGTGGGCGACTTGGACACTGCGGCAGCTACTCGAGCGTCTGAGGTCGTCGTAGAGGCGATCGCGGCGGCGCACTTTTAGCGGCCGTGGCCTCGCAGGGTGCTCCACGCGCCGCTGAAGAGTGGTGCACTGGTCACGACGCCCGCGCAATCTGACAGCTTTCGTCTGCGCCTCCTTGGTCGTGCTGGCTCGCGGGCGTTCATCAGCCTACCGTGCTTCGCCTGCGCCCGTTCTTCCAGCCAACATTTCGCGTTGACCGTCTCACAATCACTCGCGCATCTTGGCCCCCGCGACGTCCCGAAGTGTGTGACGCCGCAGCAGGCCCGGCCGGTTGCACCGCGCCGGGCCAATTTCGTTTCTCGGTCGGCCGGCTTGGTGGTACGACGGCGACGCGTTTGCACGGTCAGGAAATGCTGGGCAAGTTTAAGGACGGGGGCAGTGTCTAATGGGCGCGGGCTATTCCGTGTGCACGGTGGGACGCCCGTCCTTCGACCGCGTCTGGACCGGAAACCCGGAAGCGACGTGGGTACTCGCTGGATTGTTCTGGGTGAACGCCCAGACGATGACCACGAGCCAGAGGGGCCAGAACACGGTGGACACCCGGCCGCAGACCGTGATGGCGGTGGCATCCGAGTGATTTCGCCTGCGGGCAATCCATCCGGGTATAGCTGCCATCAGAATGGCGAAGACCACCATCAGGACGAGGATTAAGACATTGCCGGCTTCATTCATGCCCGACTCCCCGTTAGTGGATCCCGCTATTCTAACGTGCGGCGTCGTCTAGCTAATGCGCCGTTTCAAGTTGCGTCGATCGACCTCGAACCTAAAAAGGCTCCGTGTCAGGTCTCGGCCATCTAGCCGGCGCAGCCCGCCCGCCTACTGATCGATGTCGGACTTGCTACAGTCAGTTGTTCGCGATACTGTGCTCGTGTTCGCTAAAAGGGTGAGGCGTCTCCGGGGAATCTGCTTTAGGGGTATCCGTTGATAAATCTGCTGTTGTGTAAGTCGTCGGCCCGCGCCGTTGCCGATGACAGCGTTCACCCCGAGTGCTGGCGTCGCCGGACGCGCGATTGAGGCATTCTGACACTGCGTGCCTAGTTCCGCTGCGACAACGAGGCACGCGGTGTTGCTGGCCGAACCACGGGTGTCCCTAACCACCTTCGGCCTCCAGGTGCTGCGCATCTTCGCCTACCGGGAGAAAGCGATCGGCGAACTCCTGCTCAACTGACTATGCCTATGGACCTGCTCGACCTCATCCAGTGGCCCGCGATGGTGGTGACCGTGGCGGCAGCATGGCTGACCGGCTCTACGAAGAAACGGCGGCGCCACATCGGTTTTTACCTGTTTCTGCTGAGCAACGCGCTCTGGGTGGCGTGGGGGGTGCCGCAGGCGGCGTGGGCGCTCGTAGTGCTCCAACTCGCACTCGCGACGATGAACGTGCGCGGCGCTAAAAAGCAGGACCCGGAAGCAACTTCGTGAACGCCGCGCACCCGCGTTATCGCTTGCTGCATCGCCGCTGTCGGCGGAGGCCGATTACCGGTACGCGTGCGAGCTGGCGCAGACGGTGCCGAAGCCGCTGCCAAACGCGAGCGCCGACCGTCGCACCTGACCGCCCAAGGAACGACCTTGGCAAAGCGATTGAGATCATGGGGCAGGTGGGATGACCATTCTACAGCGGGAATCATTGCTTGTGCGGTCGCGGGAGTCGCGCATTGCGCGAGAATGCCGCGAGGTCAGTGCGGGTCTTTATGCTGAGCGATCGCCATATTGATCGTCTTCAGCAGGGCAAGGAACGAGGTCACTAGCAGTACTCCACCACCTACGACGCAGGCCACCCCTACACTGCCCGTCTTTATCGATTGCTCGAATAGTGTCAGTTCCGATGGGCCTTCGTCGTCTAGCGCCACCAACACAATGCCGGCGACCATCATGACGAGCGAGGCGAGGAGGATCATCGCGAAGAGGCCGATCAGGTACGGGGTGTATCGCTCGATGAATTTGCGATCTTGACGGGGTACGTTCATGGTCACTGCCTCTTCTTCCATTTCGCCACCAGCGGAATATTTCCGTGTGCGAACCAAGCCTCCGCCTCGACGCTCGACAATGGCGAGCATGCGCGCAGTATCGGTATCCGTAACCGCCTCGAGCGCAACGTTTCTGACCTCTTGGGGATCGCGCGTGTCCGGCGCGAGGAGCGGTGTCTCAACCGCAGGATTATCTGGCGGATTGGAAATGCCGTGCCCCCGAAAAGAGTTCGGGCATAGCGTCATCTAATACGACGCTATGCCCGATTTGGAACGCGGAACTCGATCGACTTAGACGCTCGCCGTTAGCCGATTGTGGTCTTTTTGATCAGCCTTCCCTGCGGCGTCGAACAGATCGTTGAAGACTGTAAGCAGCGGGCGCCCATGCTCCTTCGCTTGGGCAGTATCGAAGAAAATCGCAGCTGGCACTTCGAACTCGCCGTTCTCGAACTGCTCAACAGTCATGCGAGGATGCGGCTGCTCGACACGCAGAATCCAACGCCCATCGTCACGGCTCTTGGCGATAATGAAGTGAGTGATCTTCTCCTCATCTTCATTCGTGCCACTGGAGCGAACGTCTAACGTCCCCCAAGTGGGACGCGGGTAGGCGTCCATTTCTTTGATGAGGCGATCGCACTCAGGCGAGTGCTTGCAATCCGCAGGATCTCCCCAAATGAAAATCGAGACGTTGCGTCCCTTTGACAAGACGCCGCGGAGCGAATCGGCAAACGTCCGCCCCGTCACCTTGCTGTAGAGGTCGTCACGTAGCTTCGCGCACAACGAACCACACAGCATGTAGACGTCGAGCTTCTCATCCGCAGCACGCGAGAAGATATCGTGGGTGTATTTCACGGCGCTGGCCGGCGTGCGATTGACGCCTTGCCCAACGCCCGCGTGTCCCAACTGCGTGAAATATTTTTGCGTCATAAGTCCACTCCTTGGACTATGTCCCATAAGCACCAAAAGTCGATTGTAGGCCTTGTCTAAATACAACGCCACGGCCAAAAGACAAGTGCATTATGCCCCAGTGCGGGAGGAACGGTAATCGACGCGACCGTTAGTTTCCACTGCTTTGCGCCCTTTTTCGTTTACAAAATCGATGAAATTGACGGTCGCCTGGTGCACCTTTTCGCTGGTGTAAACGTTCTGTTCGGCTGGAATACGGTCAACTGAGTCGTCCGGGGCAGGGCTCAATTCGACAACGTCGACACCGCGCGCATGCTGCGTCGGAACGGCAGAAGTTGGCGCAACGGAAGAGGACGGGCTCGCCGCGGTGGCTATGAGAGTCGGTCGTAGGGGACTCGGTCCATCAACGGACATCGTCGCACTTCCCTTTGCGAGCCGGAGGTTGTTAAGCGTAGACTAATACACGCATTGCTTAGGTTACGTGTAAGACGATTCGTATGTCAAATCACGAATTGCGGACACCATCTATAGGGTAGGGTATCGCGCACCGACTAAACACACGCGGTTTCTTCGACGTCAACATAGCGTCCAAACCGGAGAAGTAAATATAGGCTTATAACCTATAAGCCTATATTGACTCCGCAGAGGCAGGCGGTATGATTCCTTCCAATGGCTGTAAGTCCTGGCGAAAAGATCAGAGAAGAACTGGACCGGCGAGGGTGGACCCAAGGCGACCTGGCCCACATCCTCAACCGGCCGCTGCCCACCATCAACGAGATCATCGGCGGCAAGCGCGCGGTGATGCCTGAAACGGCTATCGCGTTGGAAAGTGCCTTCGGCACCCCCGCGTCCGAGTGGATGCGGCTTGAGGCGGAATATCGGCTCTCGCTGACCAGCCGGGACGACTCGAACGCAGAGGCCGTCGCCCGTCGGGTGCGCCTCTACGACCTCGCGCCCGTCAAGGAGCTCGAGCGCCGTGGCTGGATCCAACCGGCCAAGGACGCATCGGCCCTCGAGAAGGAACTGTGTCGGTTCTTCGGGGTCACCAACCTCGACAGCGAGCCGCAGATCAACGTCGCTACCCGCCGGTCTGAACCGACCGAACACCTCTCGCCACCGCAGCGCGCTTGGTGCTTTCGCGCAAAGCAGATGGCGCGGGTGGTCCACGCGGAGAAATTCAAGCGCGAGTTGCTGCCTCAGTGCGAGGCGAGGTTGCGCGAGCTGGCCGCGTTCCCTGACGAGGCACGCCAGGCGCCAACGGTGCTCGCCGGCTTCGGCATACGCTTCGTTGTGATCGAACCGCTGAGCGCCAGCAAGATGGATGGCGCCGCCCTCTGGCTTTCGTCCCACGAGCCGGTCATCGCCATGTCGGTGAGGCACGATCGGATCGACGCGTTCTGGTTCACGCTCTTTCACGAGTTCGCGCACATCAAGAACGGCGACGCGTCGGTCGACGTCGACCTGGTCGGCGAGAGCGCCTACCCGTCGGAGGCCAAACCGGACATCGAGCGGCTGGCGGACGCCGAGGCGTCGCGCATCCTCGTGCCGGCGGACAAGCTCCAATCCTTCATCACGCGCGTGGGGCCGCTTTACTCGAAGGTCCGCATCAACCAGTTCGCGCACCGAATGAAGATTCACCCTGGCATCATCGTGGGGCAGCTGCAGCACCGCGGCGAGGTCAAGTGGACCTCCAATCGCGAGATGCTGACGAAGGTCCGCTCGATCGTTCTCTCGACTGCCCTGACCGACGGGTGGGGCAAGTCCATTTCTGTCGACCTCTCCCAGGCGGGGAATTAAGGTAAACGTTATGCGTCAGAACTTCAAACGCACGGCCAGCGAGCAGCTGCAGGACATCCTCAACGACTACCTCAAGCGTCATCCCGATGTGCGCGAATGGGAGATGGATGACGTCGCAGCTTGGGCGCTTCGGGAAGGTCGCTGGCACCCGCCGACGCGCAGCGCGATTCGCATGTGCGCTAGCGAACTCGCTAAGGCGGCCCGAGAGGAATACACGACCGATCCGCAGGGGCGTCGGGTCCGCGTCAAGCATGCGCGGCGCGAGATGACGATGGTGGATGGCAAGCCGAAGCAGATGGTCTTCTGGGAAGACGCGCGCAACGCCTCTCCAGACCATATGCGCGTTTCGCTCCAGCAGCGACGCACGAGCATCCTGTTGGACAATGCTCAGCTCAAGCGCGACACCGACAGTTACAACGAGAACAACCCGCACGGCGCTCATATCCAGATGAGCTTCGACTACACGGAAGACTTGCTCGAACTGGAGGCGCCAGAGGATTACCCGGGCATGGAGGGTGATGACGGCGATGACGAATAGGAGGTGCCGGCCGCTCCTCGGCGTCAATGCACCAAAGGTGCCTTCCGTGACAAAGGACGAACGATGACAGATGAGAATGACGATAAGTTTAGCGGTCCAACGTTCCGGCTCCCGGAGCTCAACTTCGGCGGGATACTCCCACATCCCGTCGAAATCCCGGCGGATCTACTGCGGGGGCCAAAGGACTACAACCTCGCCAGCGAGTTCCACTCCCGATTGATCAAGTGGATAAATGACTTCGACCAGAGCCTCGACAATGCTCACGAGGTCGGCGTGAAGCTTGTCAGCTTTGGGCAATCTGTCATCTTCCATCTGAAGGACATCGGCTACTGGAATCCGTCGTTAATATCGTTCAGCGGCGAAACCGAGGGCGGCGAGCCCGTCGAGCTGATCCAGCACGTAAGTCAGATCAGCATTTTGCTTATGAAGCTTCCCAGAAAGAACCCCGAAGCGCCGAAGCAACCGATCGGGTTTAGCTCTGAAGATGAGCGCGACGGGCAACCGCGCGACTAGGTCAGACGTCGCTGCGTCTCCTCACCACTAATTCAGCGTGACGCACGACGCGCTCGATAGGCCCGCATCTTCATCGCACCCCGCGTGAGCCCCACCCAATCGGCCGCCTCCCGATGCGTCCAGCCGGCACGCTGCATGCCTAGGGCGTATGCCTGCGTCGTGGTCTGCCCCCTTCGCTTTAGCGGCGGTCACTTCATGGTCGCACATACTCACCGTGGCGGCGGCAACGTTTCCGCATCCCATCACGCGACACCCCGAGCGTCGCCCGCTGGCGAGCCCGCTTGAGCCGGCAACGCATGGCTGCCACTGTGATGCCCAGCTGGTCGACAAAGTCCCGCCCGGACTACATAGGAAATATTCTCTTGTGACCTGCTTACCCGAGCCCCACTGCATAGAACAACGCCGTCGGCGTCACTTCCTCTTTCTTCAGCTCGACCAGCCCCATGCTGCTGAGCCGGTATAGCGGGTTTCGGAACCCGCTCGATTGCGGGTTCTGTACCCGGCCGCGGCTGCCAGTGAATCACGCGTCGTCGCCCCGCCGATCTTGTGCAGTTCCTCGAAGATCTTCTTCGTCGGCCCGTCCATGACCTTCGCCAACGCCTCGTGATATCCCTTCAGCGTCGTCGATTTCTCCGGCCAGTTGGCCCACGTCGCACCCTCGTCGGTGAGCGCGTCGTCCTTCACCAAGCCGGCGGCTTGGCAGGCGTACAGGGGATTGCGAAACCACTGCTGCGGATGTTCGAATAGCCGGCGATCGGCGCGATCATCTCGCGGCTGGGCTTGGCGACGCCGATCGAGTGCCACCACGCGTACGAGTCCAGAATCTTCGACATCGGCGCGTCGATGGTCCGGCGCTCGCCCTCTCCCGACGTACCGGGAGAGGGTCGCGAGGTGGAAACCGTTTCCACGCGCGGCCGCGCTGGGGCAGGTGGAGCCACCCGACCCACCCCAGCGGCAACCGGCTGAATCGTGGCGGTTCTGACGTCACTCGAGCGGATGTTTCGGGCGACCGTCAAAATGCTGTGGATCTCATCCCGCTCCAGCTTCAGAGCCCCGTGCAGGCTTGGCACCAGATCACGGGCCTTATCACCGACGGTCGCTAGACGTTCATTGGATCGCGTGAGCAACTTCTCCAGCCGCTCAATTTGCTTGTCGGTGATGATCGGCTTCTCGACCGTCTTCGTCTCGACCTTCCCCACGGGCGCCGGCGCGTTGCGCAACTTCGTCAGCTCGGCCTTTGCCTCGGCCAGTTCGCGACGCAGCGGCACCGGGTCGTTGGCCTTGGCCTGCTCGATCACGCTGGCCAGCTTCTCCTTCACCACGTCGAGGTCGACGTCGGCCCATCCGGCGTTGCTGACCTTCCGCTGCAGCTGCGGCGGCGCGAACCAATCGAACGCCGTGAACATCGGGAAGGCGATGCGCTTCGGCCTGAAGTTGACTTCCGGCGACCACACGTAAGCCTCGCCGCGCGGCAGTCCGGCCAGCGCGCCGAGCACCTGCTTGCCCATCTCAGCGTCGCCCGCCCCATCGATCCAATCCTTGACCGCCCCACGGTCGGCCGCGTGGATCACCCGCATGGCGACGAGTGTCTCGCAGCTCGTCAGCGTGTCGTTGTGGACCTTCTGCGGCCGTTGTGACGCGATCAGGCAGACGAGTCCGAGCCCGCGGCCCTCGCTCAGCAGGCGGTTCGACCAGTGCAGCGACTCGCCGGCCTGGGGGCTCAGCACCTTGCCCTTGGGCGCGAAGTTGTGGAACTCGTCACCGACGACGTACAGCTCGCCCGCGTTCTTCGCGAAGAGCATCTCGGCGAAGTCGATCCAGAACTGCTGCATCTTCGCCGTCGACCAGCCGCGGAAGCCGTTGACGGCCGGGCGGTTGCCGGTCGCGATCAGCCCGGCGACGTGCTTGCCCGACTGCGGATTGATGGGCACGTCGTGGGCCTTGGGCTCCTTGAAGTCGCCGAACATGATGACGGGGAAGCCTGCCGCCCTACCGTCGCCCGACGACTTCAAACCCCACCAATCGCTTTCGGGTCGATGGTGACGACGCGCTTGTCCCGCGCCAGCAGGTGCTCGACGATGTGGCGCAGGGCCGACGATTTGCCGGCGCCGGTCTTTTCCAGCACGACCAGGTGCTGATCGAGCACCTTCTCGGGCACGCAAAGTTTCACGGCGGTCGTGTTGCTCATTTGCTCCGTCCCTTTCTCTTCGGCAGCACGCTGCTGGCCATAGTGTGTTTCCCTCATTCGTTTGGCTTTGCTGATTACTGGCGTATAGTTCGAGTGCCGGCGGTGATCCCCGTAGAAGGTTCCCCCCCTCCTTCTACACCCGCCGGTTTTTCATGCGCACTCCGAACGAGCTTTTCCACGTCGATCTCCTGTTCATCGAACGCCAAACGCGCCCGTCCGTTCAGTCCTGAACCAACTTCGCCGGCCGTCGTTGGCGCCGCCGATCCCGCTCCTTACCGTGCGCCCATGGACCGCACGCCCCTTGATCTCCAGCAGTGCCACCACGTCTGGCAGCGGACGCGCGAGATGGTCGCCTACATGAGCCGCCTGCGTTCGGCATTGGCGTCTCGTGGGCATGACCGCCGGCACACGTACTACCGGATGGTCGACGACGCCTGGCGTGCGGCGGTCGCCGTGCAGACGGCGTCGTTGATCTGCGGGGGTGAGTACGGCTTCTCCGTCCCCCTCGGCACGCTGGCGACCGGGGACATACCACCCGTGTCGCACGACGTGCGGAACTGGCTTGGCGACGGGATTTGAGGGCGTGTCGAACATAGTTTAGTGCTCTTTCGTAGGAAGAACCGCCGTTGCCTGTATGAACGCGTCACGTGCCGTCGCCGGGTCCTCACCGGTGCGGATCCTGTCCAGCAGTCGATACGCTTCCTTTCGGAGCAGGCACGTCGCCGGCTCGCGAGCTAAGGCAGCCTAGTGGATCCTCTGCAGTTCTGCGGGCGTCAGGTCAGCCATCGTTAATCCTTAGTTCGTCCGTCCTCGGCACGGTCGAGCCAGCCACGTACAGCGGGTGCTTTGGGTAGCCGTCTTTCGTCACCGCCAGCGCTTCTACCATTCGATCTGACAGCAGCGTCAGCACCGCCCGATCACGCTGCAGGTGTGCACCGTGATAGCCCCAGGCAACGATGACCCGCCGCCCTGCTGTCGCGATGCCGATCGTCTCGTTGTACTTCGGCCCCACGGGATCCGCGCACTGGTAGAGCATCGCTGGGTCGGTCGATCGCAGCGCGAAAAGATTGGCGACGCAGATGCCGCCGGCGACCCACGAAGGCGAGAACCCCATGCAGCGGCGGATCGGCGGGTCGTCAACCTCGGCGTCCGCTGTCGACGGGTTGAGCATGATCCAGCAGGGCGTCAGCTTCTTCGGGTTTCACACTCGGTTGAGCTTGAGCATAAAGCAGTACCGCCCGCACATCGTGAGGTCGACAGTCGATTGCTGTCGGGCATGAGCATCGGATCAGACATTATCCTAGTTCAGCCACCACCGCCGCGCTTTTGTTTCCGTCGGCTTGGGCGTACTCCAGCGTCTGCGCGAGCGTCCGGTGCCCCAACAATAGGCGCGCGGCTTCCAAGCCCTTCGTCCGCCGCAGGTCTGTCGCGTACCGATGGCGCAACTGGTGCGGGTGCCAGAACGCCTCCTTCGGCAGCGCCCCGGCTCGGTTCGCCGCCCGCATCGCGTACCGCAACGCTCGGTGGTAGCTGCGCGGACCGTACCTGCGAATCACTTCCGTGGTCGACATAGTCCTGGTGAGGTTATGGCTTCGCAGCTGCCGCCGCTCCTCGATCGCCCGCTGCGGCGAGAACAGGTAGGCTTCACGACACGCACCATCAAGCAACGCACCCAGGATCTCCTGCACGCGTGGCCCCAGCAGCACCGCCCGGTCGTGCCCCCGGTACGCGGTCTTGTGCGACGCCGGCCGGTAAACCCACACCGCACCGCTCACGTCGATGTCGCAGGACCGCATGACACACAGCTCGCCGGAGCGCATGCCGGTCAACCGCTGCACCTGCACCATCGCCGCCAGCGTCGGCGGCAGGTACGGCAGCACCGCGTCCACGTGCTCGTGGGGCACCGGCCGCACCGGCGGCGTCTCCCGCGCCCCCGACCGCCCCCTGCGCAGCGGCTCGACCGCCGCCAGCGCCGCGATCACCTCCGCCGGCACCATCTCCTGGGCCACCGCCCAGCGGAACAGCCGCTTGACGCACGTCACGCGCTGGTTCACCACGTTGCGGCACAGGTTTGCCCGCACCATTGCCCCCTGCAGCGCCCGCAGGGCCAACGGCCCGAACGCAGCCGCCGGCGTTGAACCGTACAACGCGACGAGGCACTTCGCAGCCGCCTCGGCCGGCCCGATCCCGCTGCTGGGCCGCCCCGCCGGATCGAGGTAGTACGTGCGTGCCCACCGCAGGTACGCGGCGGCCACCTGAGCGACATCCGGTGCTGGCTTCGCCGTGTCGCTCGACGCCTGCGGCGGCTCCCCCGTCGCCAGCCAATGGGCGATCGTCCGGCGGTACTTCTCGTAGCTGGCGTCGGTGCCGGCCCGGCCAAGGTAGACCATTCGCCCGGCCAGACGCACGTACCCCACCCCTTTCGCCTTGTGTACGCGGTAGGCGGGCAGCGCGACCTGACGCTCGTGGCCAAGGGCTTCGCCGCTCCGCACCTGCACTGAACTGGCATCGGCGACTCGCGGCCAGCCGCGCCGGTCCGTGCCGCGCCCGTGAGGGACGTCGGTCGTGGTGGAGATCATTGTCGTCGCCTTACGGCCGTGCAAGGTGCTCATGTATCCTCTGTCCTGCTCTTCGGTGCCTCGTTCACTTCACGTACAGGCGGTCCTCGGCCGACGAGACCGTCACCCCGTCCGGCACCTCGCCCAGCTCGGCGACGTGGCGGTTGAGCGCCTCGCGCATCACCTGCTTGCGGACCCGCGCGTCCTCCTGCCGCGCCCGCTGCCACCGCGCCAGCTCCGCGGCCACGTCCCCCTCGGCGTCGACCGTCACCCGCAACGCCTCGCGCAGGTGTCGCTCGCACCAAGCCACCAAGGACGGCTCGTCGATCACCTCCAGCCGTCCCGGCTGCCGCCGCAGCCCGACCGTGCCGGCGGGCAACGGGACCGACCGGGCGCGACCGCCCCGCCGCCCCAGTTCGTCGCGGAGCCAGCCCTCCAGCTCCGCCCCGAACCGCCGCAGGAGCCACTGCTCGTCCCGCTCGGCCCGCCGCAGCTCCCGCTCGGCCCAGTCGCGGGCGCGGGCGGCGTAGGCCCGGCACTCGACGATCTTCCGCACGACCCAGGAGGCCGTCGCCTCGTCGACGACCCGGAACGCGTCGTCGACGATGGCCGCGACACCCGGGTCCGCGTCGTCGTCATCCCCACCGCGATGGAGCCGGTCCTCGCGGTCGGCCGCCTGTTCAACGGGCAGCCGCGTGGCCGGTCGCCGGCGACGCTGGATTATCTTGATCACCTTGCTCATATGGATCTCCTTAATGACTCGATGCACGTGAGGGTCATCAGGACGGCCTCGCGGTGCAGGATCAACACCGTCGCGTGCGACGGGCACGCGGCGTCCAACGCGACGTACAGTTCCGTCGACCGCTCCATTAGGTAACTCGCCAGCTCCGGCTCGGTCCGCTCGAGTTGCCGCAGCGCCCGACGCGTCCCCAGCCGTTTTACGTGCTGCTCGGCCTCCCGAAGGGCGGCAGGACGAACGGATCGGTTCGGTAACATGGCAAGCTCCACCTCGAAAGATCTTCCCCGTCTCCGCGTCAAGTGTTCGACGTTCCCTGCGCCCCACCGTCCTCGGACGCATCCTCACGACGATCGCCGGGCTCGCTCGCCTCGTCCTTCAGAAGCGACGGGTCGAGCCGGGCGAGCAGCGCGCCAAGCTCCGTGCCCCGCCAGAGGCGGTAGTGGGCGAGCCGGTAGGACTCCAGCGCCAGCAGCACCGCGTCCCACACCGCCCGGTAGGCCCGGTCGTGCGCCTCCAGCGGCAGGTCCTCCAGGTCGCCCAGCGCGTTGTTGGCGTACGCGCCGACGGCCAGCGCCAGGTCGCCGTCGCGCTGGAACATCGCCCGCATCGCCGCGACGTGGTCGGTCCCCGCCAGCCGTTCCCGCGCCGCCTCGATCGTCGCCTCCGTGATCAACCCGTCCGTCATCGCAACACCTTTCATCTTCGTTCCATCTCTCCGGCCCGGCCCTTAGCAGTTCCACGCCAGCGCGTTCAGGTCCAGGGCCGGCCATAACCGCGCCATGGCCTCGGCCAGCGTGCCGACGCCCCAGATCGGGCAGGAGCAGTTCGACGGCAATTGCTTCTTCGAGGCGGCCGGGACGAGCAGGAACAGCTCGCTCAGCTCATCCGTGTGGAGGGCGGTTCCCATCGAGCGGAGGACCGCGGGCGTGAACCCGCGCACGTGGCCGCTCAGGTCCAGCTCCCCCACCGCCGCCATGGATGGATCGACCGCGCGGCCCAGGCACGCCCCGGCGATCGCCAGGCACAGCGGCAACTGGAGCAGCGATCGCGCCGCTGCGCCGGCCGGTGCCCCGCGCTGGTCGGGCCAGCGGCAGGTGACGGTGAGGTCGAGGTCCGGCACGATCGCATCGAACCCCGGCAACCGCCGGAGGATCTCCGCCGCCATCCGCACCTCAGCCGCTGCGATGCCTCGGCAAGCGAGGATGCGGCCGCCGCCCGCGGTACCAACCGCCGGCAACGCGGCCGCCACCTGAAGTTCGACGGGACCGACGCCCGGGACAAACGACTTGGCCGTCGCGATCTGCGACGTCGCGTGGGGCGCGGCGACCAAACGGGTCGTGACCGGATCGACGATCAGATTGGTTGGGCGAAGGACTGCCGGGCCGAAACGGTTCTTCGGGACGGTCAGCGTGCGCCGGCCCCCGCGGCGGTCCAGGTGCAGGACGACGTCGACCGCGTGCTCGAGCGTCCGCGGGCCGCGGATCGCGTTCTGCTTGGTGACGTGGCCGACCAGCAACGTGGCAATGCCGGCCGACTGCAAAAGCCGGGCGGCGTCCAGGGCCGCCCGGCAGGCCCGCGCGTCCGATCCGCCGGCGCCAGTTGTGCCTTGAATGCTGTCGAGCACGACGAGCGCCACGCCGGTGTGCGCGGCATCGGCGGCGATCACGTGCCGCGCGACGTACGCCGGCAGATCGGCCGGATCATCGGGGGCCGCGAGCAGCGCGAGGTTCCGAAGCGAGGCCTTCGCGTCGGCCTTCGGGCCGCCCGACACCATGCGTTCGGCACGGTCGCGTACCCGCGAGACGTGCTCTTCGCTGAGGAGGACGAGGGATTTTCGGCCCCGGGCACCCAGGTCCAATGCGGATTGCAGCGCCAAGCCGGATTTGCGGCTACCAGGCGGTCCGACAAGAAGGGAGATACCAACCCACCTATCCAGCCGAGGGAATGACCATCGCAACCGCTGGTCATTAGACACCGCGTCGGCTAGCGGCATGCCGGAGTTGGAAACGTTGTTTACGGCGGGACGAGCAACCATGCGTCCCATAATAATATTATATACGAGGATGTCAAGTTTAAAACTTAACATAGCCGATGTCGCTTGCTCGGAGGGAAATTTGACCGTCTAATCCTGCTGTGCCGAGACGCAAGCAAACCATTAGCTTTTCAATTGATCCGGTTCTGGCCGATCGCTTTCGGGAAGCTACCAGTGCTTATTTTGGAAAACTGGGCCTATGCTTTTCAGCGTGCATGCTGATGTGGTTAGAGGCGGATCCGGAGGTTCAAGCGAAGTACCTAAAGCGGATTTTCGGTGCCGAAGTCGATGAAGAGCTGCTTGAATTAATCGAGCAGGCCAAGGCCGAGCAACTGAAGCGGATCAAGGCCCGCGAAGACGGCTCGAAGCCAAAACGCGGCTCCTGAGCCCTAAAGGCTCTGTACCGTACACGGTCGCGCACCCCCCTTCGCTCCCGCGGACACCAGCCCCCGCCCCCTTCGAAACACCCACGCTCGCCCTCTCGTGCAATGGCGGCGCTGCACACAGCCACGCGTGACCCCCTTCGGCGGAAGACGGTGGTCGCGCATGGCACCGCTGGGCTGTCATTGGTCCCTGCCCCGCACGCGGGCCGCATCTGGCTTCTGCTTGACGACCGTGAGGGCGGTGCCGCTAGCCTCCGTCGAGGACGTGCGGGTTTCGACGACGTGTCCGGCGGCGGTTTAACGTGGTCGTAACCCATGCAAAACGTGCGCGGTAGTTGGCGAACCCCGCGTCTGTGCCGAGCGGCTTCGGGATAGGTTCGGCACGACAAAACCGACGCACTATGCTTGTACGAATTTTCGTGAGGATACAACGCCGCGCGGGTATCATCATTCCTCGCTGTCCGACGTCCGATTGGCGGCGTTTGCGAATCCCGTATACGAACGGCAACCTTGGGTGGATCGCTGACTTCATAAGCTTCGGGTGATTTCCGGGACAACGGCGAGATATGAATTCGGAAGCATGTCAACGATTGATCAAGCTCCGTCGAAATCACCCGGCGTGGCTATTGTTGGCTTCTCACAATGGCCCACTGATTCTCGTCAGCCTGCAGTCACTCATCGATGCCCTTCCCAACGGAATTGATTTCGAAGCCGCAGTCGAGCACCTCGGTGGTTTGTTCGCCGACAACTCGAATGACGACAACTTTGACATCGGAGACGATCATGCCATGGCCGCCAGGCGGGAGTTGCGGCAGTGGCTGAAGCGCGGGTTGATTGTCGAACGCGAAGGCCAGCTGCTAGCCACCGACGCCTTGCAGCGGTCGTTCTACTTCCTGAACTCGTTGCAAGATCAGCCGATGACCTCGACCGCCTCGCGCCTGGCAACGGTGCAGCGAGAAATCGAGAATCTGGAGGCTCAGTTGAGCCACAGCCAGAGCAGTCGCGAAGAGTCGCTGAAGCAGCGCATCGCGACGATGCAGGATGAACTCGCAGCCGTGCAGTCCGGTGACTTTGAAGTGCTGACTGGCCCACAGGCGGCAGAAGGCATCCGCGAAGTGTATCAACTGGCGATCAGTCTGCGGGCCGATTTCCGCCGGGTGGAAGACTCGTATCGTGAAGCAGACAAAGCATTAAGGCAGCGAGTCATCAGCGAAAAGCGACACCGCGGGGAAATCGTCGATGATCTTCTGAACGGACACGACGCACTGATCAAAACTGGGGAAGGCCAGGTGTTCGAGGGCTTCTATCAGCAGCTGGTGAAGTCTGTCGAACTCGAGCAAATGAAACAGCGTTTACGCTTGATTCTGGAAAACGAGAATACGGATACAGCACTGGAACGGACACAGAAGGCCGACCTGCGATCGCTGGTGCCACGCCTGGTGCAGGAATCGCAGCGTGTCATTCAGGCCAGGGCTCGAAGCGAGCGTGATGTGCGCAGTTTCCTTAAATCGGGACTCGCGGACGAAGAGATTCGCGTAGGTGCGGTCCTGCAGGAATTGTTTCAAGTGGCGCTACGTGTGGACTGGCAGTCCGCCGGTGTGCGGCGCGCACCCGGGCCACTTCCACCCGTTGCCATCGCGGTGTCGAATCTACCGTTGGTGGAGAGACTGCTGTTCAAAGAAGTGAGTGACGGCGAATCCGACGATCTCGATCTGACCATTTCCCCTGCTGATCCGGCACAAATGGACGAGGAGTTCTGGCGAGCCTATCGCGCGTTGAATCGCACGCAGCTGTTTGACGCGACCATCGAAAAACTTCGGATAAGCGCCCAGCCGCTGACCATCGGCGCACTGGCAGCGACGCTTCCACCAACTCACGATCTGGAAACACTGGCGTACTGGCTGGCAATGGCCCGCGAAGCGGGTATCGCCGTCGAAAACAACACTGAGGTCATTCACCTGTTCGATGAAGGTGAAGGCTGGACGCGGTTCTTTGTACCGACGGTGGAACTGACCTTCGTAGCGGTGCATAAGCTGGCGCCGGGGAGCCTCGAATGAGTGATGAAGCCGACCCTAGCCCATTAGCGACAAGCGAGCAGGTTGAGGGACCCAAATTTGAATCCGAAGCGTACTCTGCAGCGAAGTCTGTCGCGGCGGATGCAGTGCCGTCGGAGGTAAAAGCCGTCACCCAGGAGTTGCTCCGGTATGGGTATATTGAGGAAGCAGCCAATCCCAAATTGTTTCAGACAGCTACGATCCACGAACGGGATGTCCGTCAAGCGTTGATGCCATTGGATCTGGCCGTTCGGCTCGATGCGCATCGCGGCATCGCGCTGCTGGTGGTCGCGACCGCCGTGTCTGAATCTTCAGGAAGTGTTGAGGCATGGTCGCATCCCCTGGTAAGGCGACAGCGCCTTACGCTCGAACAATCGTTGCTTGTGGCGATTTTGCGACAGACGTTCTTGATTCACGAGCAGGAGTCGGGCGTCGGGCATTCCGCGGCGAAGATTGCCGTCGATGACGTATCATCTCAATTTCTGACCTATTTTGACGATTCGGGAAGCGATGCCCGCAACCGAAGTCGGCTGTTGAATCTACTGGACCAGTTGAAGGTTCATGGCGTCGTTTCCGAGGTAGACAGCAATATGGAATTGACGATTCGTCCCATCATCGCGCATCTCGCGAACGCCGAGCCGCTTTCATCATTGCTTCGAGTGCTGAAAGAAAAGGCCAGCAAACCCGAGCAGCCAGAACCGGAGCACGGATGAGCAATCAACAGGGGCTATTTGGTGCAGATACCGCAAATTCCGACGGCAATGAAAGGCAACCGTCGTTTCGATTGTACCAGCTGGAAGTCTTCAACTGGGGACCGTTCAGGGGTTTGCACCGAGCCGAGTTTGACAATGGTGGCACCGCAATCATCGGTCCCACGGGCAGCGGGAAGACTACGTTGGTTGACGCGTTGATGACACTCCTTGTTGTATCACCCCGATACAACCTCGCATCGACCGGTGGACATGAAAGTGACCGCACCCTGATCTCGTACGTCCGCGGCGTGTTGGGCGGCGACGGGTCCGACGGGCGCGAGGAAGTCGCCCGCCCGGGCAAGACGATCACCGGTATATGCGCAACGTATCGATCTGGGCCGGACGTTCTCCGGCTGGCTGCCCTGTTATGGACGGACGGTTCAGGCAATACCGCAGAAGATCTCAAGAAGCGGTGGATCTTTTCACAGGCAGACGACCAGACGCTCGATAAGTGGCTGACATTGCTGCATGACGACGGTCTTCGAGATCTGATGCGCGCGGGGCGTGAAACGCCAAAGCTCCGGATTTTCGACAACAAGAAAGCGTACCTTGCACACGCCCGCAAATTCTTCGATGTCGGAGAAAACGCCTTCACGCTGCTTAATCGCGCCGCTGGACTGAAGCAGCTGAATAGCATTGACGAAATCTTTCGAGATTTGGTGCTGGATGATCGAAACGCGTTTGAGCGCGCGATCGAAGTGGCGGGTGAATTCGACAACCTGGCTGGTATCCACACCGAACTCGAGACAGCCCGACGCCAACGGGATTCATTGCTCCCGATCGCGGAGGAACATCGAAAGTTGGGAAAGTCGCGTGTCAAACTATCCACTCTCGAATCATTGAAGCGGATCATCCCGGTCTTTTATGCGATTGCAGGCGAGCGACTTTGGAATCAACTTCTGAAAGAAATCGTCGCGGACACGGAAGATGCCCAATCGCGGCTCGATGTCGCACGAGGAAACGAGAAAGACTGTCAGAGTCGCGTCGAGACTTTTCGAGAGCGGTACCTCGAGCTTGGCGGCAATGTGATCGCTGAATTGCAGAGGACGATTAAAGCCCAGGAGGAACGCGTCAACGAGCGCAAGAAACATGCGAACGATTACCAGCGAATGACAGTAAGCCTCGGGCTCGATCAGGACCTAAGCGAAGCGGCGTTGACGCGGAATCAGGCAGTGCTGGACCTCAAACGCCAGAAGTCGGTTCAGCAACGCGATTCGAAGCACACGGAAACGCTGACGGTAATGTCGCAAAAGCTCGTCGCTGAAACCAAAGTCGGCGAGATCGAAGCGTCTTTACGGAAGGTTCAAGAGCGGCCCGGATCGAATATTCCGCCGCAGTATCAGGATTTCCGCAGCGAACTTTCACGCCAGCTTGGAACGCAGGAGACCGCTCTTCCCTTCCTGGCCGAACTCATCGAAGTGAGGCCTGAGGAGAATGTGTGGCGCGGCGCGATCGAGCGTGCCATCGGGTCAGAACGGCTACGAGTTCTCGTACCAGAAGACCGGCTTCAGGCCGCGCTGCACTGGGTTAATAGTCGAGACAATCGGCTACACGTAAGACTTCAACGCTCAAATATCCAAGATCAACCGCGGGAAGTTTTCCGCGACAGCTTCATTCACAAACTCAACTTTAAGCAGCACCAGCTCCTCCCGACGGCAAAGTTGCTACTGGCGAACCGCGATCTTCATTGCGTCGAATCGGCGGATATGCTTCAGAATGTTGAACATGGGTTAACCGTCGAAGGCGCGATATCGGGTAGCCGCGGCAAGTTTGAGAAGCAGGATCAGCGCCGCCTTAACGAAGGTTGGGCGACCGGATTTAACAATAAAGATCAACTTGAAGCCTTGGCACACGAGTTGGGTTTCTTGCGTAAGCGCGCCGCTCAATTTGAATGCGAGTCAAAGACGCGTCGTCGCGAACTGGACAACCTGAACGCCCAGCTCGCCATGATCGATCACCTTTTAGCGATTGATTTCAGGACGATCGATCTGCCCGGAGCTGAGGCTGAATTAGCTCGATCGAACGAACGACTTACGTCGCTTTTGCATCCGGAATCCGACGCCAGTCAGGCTAAAGCTAGCTATGACTTGGAGCAGAAAACGTTAGAGGGGATTCAGGGCGACATCAGAAAGTGCGACAGCAACCTCGCAGTTCTAAACCATAAGTACACCGAGGCAAACGCAGAGCGCGATGGATGTGTAAAGCGTCGAGCTAGCGGACTCACGCTGGAAGAGTCGGCGTTGGCGGAAAAGGAACTGACAATCCGGTCAACCATCGACGCGAAAGCACTCAACGATGCAGAACGCGATGCCGCCCGTACGGTGGAGAACGATCTGAATGAACAGCAACGAAGAGTCGCCGAGCATGAAAAGCGACTAGTCCGACTCATGGGCGAAGCGAAGCACGTCGATACTGGTGCGCTCGCTGATAGCGGGTCGGATCTGGTTGACGTTAACGACTATCTGGGTCGGCTTCGCGTCCTGAACGAAGAAGCCTTACCGGAGAAACTTAGTCGGTTCATTGAATACCTGAATCGGTCATCCGACCAAGGTGTCACGCAACTGCTGGCAGGAATTACCGAAGAAGTTGACGCAATCGAACAGCGCATCGGCGAGCTGAACCAGACGTTGGCTAGAGTCGACTTCCGGTTGGGCCGCTACCTTCAACTGCAGCCCCAGCGCATTAAGCATGAACGTCTGCGGTCACTCGAAAACGTCTTACGGGAACTCCGAAGCGCTGCTCTGAAGGACGATGAGGGCAGTAGTCACTATAAGGCGCTTCGCGAAGTCGTCGCCATTCTTCGTGATGCCGGACAGAACAGCCGCCAGCAAGGTTCCCGGGCGCTTCTGGACCCTAGATATCGTCTGCAATTCTTCGTCGTCGAAGTAGACCGACACACCGGAGATCGGTCACCGCCTCGCACCGGTTCGCAAAGTGGCAGCGGTGGCGAAAAGGAACTGATGGCCAGCCACATATTGACTGCGTCACTGAGCTACGCGCTCTGCCCCGCCGAGTCTAATTGCCCGCTTTATGCTACGGTTATTCTCGACGAAGCCTTCTCAAAAAGTTCGCCGTCGGCGGCTGGGCGGATTATTGAGGCCCTGAGAATCTTCCAACTGCATCCTGTCTTCGTCACGCCGAACAAGGAAATCGGTCTGTTAAAACAGCACACGCGACGAGTCATCTGTGTTCAAAGGCCCAAGAAGGAGGCCACCCTCGTCTCAATCTCTTGGGAGATGCTAGAAGCAATGGTAAATGCGTAACGACCACTGTGTGTCCCGCGGCGCGGCGTCTGCCGAATCAGTGTTCCGCCCGTGCATGCTGTTACAGTGCTCAAAGCCAACGGGCTGAACGAAATTATCTCGGCGAAGCGATGAAATCACCCGCTGAACTCAAAGCAAGTCTGCGTCGCCAATGGAGCGCCTCCGCGGTGCGAGAAGCTTGCCTGCTTGGCGGCGCCGACGCGTGGCCGATCGTCACACAGATTGGTCGACCTAAGCCGAAGGAAGTCGCGAGCGACTTCGATGCGGTTAAACGTCATGTTGAAGAATGGCGTCGTGTGAAGATCGGCGAAGTGATCTGGGGATCGACCAGCTACCGAGCCACATCAGGCCCCGTCGAAATTCCGCTTAACTGGAATATTCGGCAGCCTTCGGAATGGATCGCGGCTTGTGACGACCGCTCCGTTCGGGAAGAGTTCGAATCGATGTCCACATTTTGTGAGCACGCGGAAGCGTGCTTTCATCGTCTCCTAATTGGCAGGCCGTCATTGTGGCGCGAGAAGCCGGTGGATGAAGTGCTGCAAGCCGCTCGCCTTGCAGCGGCATTGCAGCCGCTGTGCGCAGACAACAAGCCGCTGCGCGCCTTGTCATTAGAGGGGATCGACACAAAGTTTTTCGAGCGCAATTCGCGTCTGATCACTGCCCTGCTTGATGAGCGATTCGATGGCGAAGTTAGCCGTATCGGACTCGAGTCATTTCTTGGCGCGATCTCGGATCAGGATCATTGGCTTCTGGTGATCGATCTCGATGGCTCACTACTTCCGTTTCACAAGCAACGTGTTCGCAGTTCCGAATTGAAAGACTCGCCTCTCCCCGGCCGACGGCTTTTGGTTGTCGAGAACGAAAGCTGTCAACACCACTTGGTAAACGTCCCCGAGACCATTGCCGTCCTCGGCGCGGGATTCGACTTGGAATGGCTCAAAGGGCACTGGTTGCAATCCAAGCAAGTAGGCTACTGGGGCGACATCGACACATGGGGACTCCAGTTCCTGGCAACGGCTCGGCAGAGCGTGCCGCACGTTGTTGCACTCATGATGACCTCTGAGATCTACGAGCAAAATTCGGAAGGATCGGTTCCCGAACCAGTTGTTGCCGGAAGGGTTGCTCCGACGGGACTTACCGATATCGAACAATCACTCTACGAGCGGATCCTTAACGAACGTCGGGGCCGATTGGAGCAGGAGTTTTTACCCACTACCGTCGTACGCGATGCCGTTCAACGCTGGTGGAATTACTAGCGCGTTGGCGCCACAAGCCGACCAGCAGAGCAGCCTGCGTGTCGACATCTGGTGCAATCGTGGACGCCGGAGCGTTCCCCGGAGGAAGCGGCGATTCCCCTCACGGGACCACTGCCCAGTGGACAAGCCGACACCTGCCGCTTCTCCCGGCACTACGCAGGCACCGCGGCGCGGAGGCGGTCTTTCCTTCGACATGCGCGTGGGTGCGCTACGTGTGGCGAACCCACGGCCCCGTCGTAAGCGTCCAATCGAACACCGCTCCGGTGCGGGCTCATCCCTCCTTGAGCTTTATCTGACCGCAGGATGGCCGACGCGTGCGGACGACGACCGATGCAGTAGTCCTAGACGCCACATTCTAAAGCGAAATCATCTCGGTTGAACCGTAGACGAACTCTGTCCGATTGATCGAGATTTTTTCCTTCGCCAGACTGATCGTGCCGAGTTTCTTTGTTGTCGAAGCGACGGTGCAGATTGAGATTGATGACCGGTCCCATTCACCTGGCTTACTAGCTCCGCGTGCAATGATCCGTCGGAAGAACTGCGACGGCATTCGGTTCCCACGGTCGCCTTCATTGATCTGCGCGGGATCAAGATGGTGGGATTCCGCTGGGGTTTCATACCTACGGCGAATGGACGCGATCCACTCGTCGTCTGGCAACATTTCGCGAAACCGTCGCAGCGCACGCCTTTCGCCCACCTGCAATGACGAAACCAGCAGGCGACACGCATCCCGTGTCATCCGCCTTGGCTCTCATGATTGTCGCAATGGCCAAGGCCCAGCACGTTCCTACCTACCGCGCAGTGCCGACGCTCTTGAGGAAGCTTCGCGAGGACGCAGCGCTCTCCCAACGAGAGCTCGGCACGAAGCTGAAGAGACCGCAGAGTTGGATCTACAACTGCGAAACGGCGAACCGTCGGGTAGATATTACCGAGTTCGTCGCCTGGTGCCGTGCCTGCGCCGTCGACCCCCTCGCCGCGATGTCGGACCTACTTAAAAGCGGCAACTGAAACGCTGCCTGCGGATTGAACCACGTACACCAGCGCCGTCGCTCCATACGGCTACCGTCGAGCGCGACGCAGTGCTACCCCTGTACTCGACCGGTGTGCAATTCCGTCTGGCGGAAGGGTGTTTCTCGATTGCCTCGCGACCGCTAGCGGTACACGCAACGGGTGCCAAGTGGGGCCGTGGCAGACCTTCTATAATGATCACGTAACGCGGATAGTTGCGTCGAGTGCCGGCGTTCGAAATTAGTTACGTCCTAGGACGCTGCGTCGGCCGCTTGTTCTTCTCGGGCGGGACGTCGAACGTTCCTGCCCGCTGCAGTTCCGAGTACATCTTCTTCTGCAGCGTGTGAAAACGTTCGAACGCCCTGCTCTTGCTGTAGCTCTTGGCGAGCACGCTATGACGGGCGTGGGAGAGCATCACCTGCCCCATCTCGTCCCCATCGTTTCGTACCATCCAGTCGGCGCTGAACTTCCGCAGGTACTTGAAGGACAGCGCCTCGGGCACCTCGGCCTTCTCGCGTAGGTCATTCCACGATTGCTTGACGGCGTCCGAGAGCAGCCTACCGTCGCGGAACGTCAAGAGGGCGCTCCCGTCTCGCGTGCGGAACGCGAGCGGATCATGGGTGCGGCAAGCGAACGCATTACGCAGCAGGGCGACCAGCTCCGGCGGCAACCAAAACTCGCCCCGCACCTTCGTCTTGTGCCGGACGTGGATCAGCGTCGCGGCGTCGAGGTCGAAATCGCCCTGCGCCATCACCGCCAGCTCCTGCTGCGTCGCGCCGGTGAACAGTGCCATCAGCATGAGCGTGCGTTGGTGCGGTGTACCGTGGCGGTAAAGCTTTACGAGCATGGACACTTCGAATTGCTCAATCGTGCCGGCGCTTCGAAGCTCGGTCTGCGTCATCAGGTCCGCAACGCGCACCTTGAAACACTTCGCCAGCTTCCGCGGCGCGGTCCACCCGCCGTATTCGACGTCATCGAGCCACGTGAAGAACAGCCGCAGGTAGGTGAGGATGTTCTTGACGCCGGCGGGCGTGAGCGGAGCGCCGTCGCGCAGGTTCTTCGGGCGGCCCTTATAATGGTTCGCGAGCGAATCGATCCACAGGTAATCGACCGTGGCGAGCGCACAATCGCTGCGTACGGCCTTGAGGTTCACTTCGACGACCTGGGTGGCCCGCTCCCGATGGCGATCGCTCATCCGACGCGTCTTCAGGTGGGCGACGTACGCGGCGATCGCCGCGTACAGGGTGGAGGGTCGTGGCGGGGGCACCACAGCACTGCTTGCGTGCGGCGGTGCGACAAACGGAGCGACAACGGGGAAGTCGGGAATTGGTGGCAGACCGGCGACCGGCGGACGGCTGCTTAACCGATTGATCGAACCACCCACCTTGGCCGCGATCTTGCGCGTGCGGTCGTCTTCGACTTCGATCAAAAGCGACAGCAGTCGCGCGTGCTCGTCCGTCCAGATTCCACCGGCCGGAGAGACGAACCGCTTGAACGTCTCGTTGTGGACGTTGGCTAACCAGATCGCGCGCGCCTGGTTGTGACCGAGCCAGAATCGCTTTGGCGCCAAGGTGCCATTTGGCTTGGCATACTTGCCGATGTCCTTGCTGTACCCCTGCCGCCCACGGAACGTGATCTTGACCGGCGGCGCCGATGCGGACAGATCGCGAACGGCATCGAGCAGCCCCGGGAAGTTAGCGTCGAAGAATTCCTTGTCCATCACCCCATTGTAGGGCCAGTTTTCGAATTGATCGGATACAAGATCGGATACACCAACGAAAAACGCCTCTTTTCAGAGGCGTCGTTCGATCGTTAAGTTATTGACTTACAAGGAAATGCAGCCGGGAGGATTCGAACCTCCAACCCCCTGATCCGTAGTCAGGAGCTCTATCCAATTGAGCTACGGCTGCGTGCCGGTCGGCCGCTTTCGCGGACGGGTGGGAGAGTGTGCGGAGTTGCATCGCATCTGTCAAGTTGAACGCATCTCCTGCGCGCAGGTTCGTGACCGGACGGGTGGTCGGGTAAGATCGGCCACGGGAGGCCTTGGGTGAAAGTGACGTTGAAAGAACTTGCTGAACGCATCGGCGCCGAGCTCATCGGTGACCCGGCGGTTCAGGTGGAATCGGTTGGCTCGATCGACGATGGCCGGCCGGGGCAGGTCGCGTTCCTGTCCAACCCACGCTACGCGAAACACTTGGAAACGACCACGGCGTCGGCGGTGATCGTCAAGCCGCAGGTGGTCAGCGACCACGTGCCGCTTTTGCGGATGAACGAGCCGTATTACGGTTACTCGTTGGCGGCCACGCTGCTGCACGGGTTCCGGCAGCATCCGCACGCGGGGGTGCATCCAAGAGCGGTCGTCGAAACGACTGCGACGGTTGGCGAAGGGTCGATCCTGTACGCCGGCGTTTACGTCGGGCCGAACGCGCGTGTGGGCCACGATTGCGTGCTGCATGCGAATGTGGTCGTGTACGACGGCTGCGTGATCGGCAACCGCGTGGTCGTGCATGCCAACACCACGATCGGGGCCGACGGGTTTGGCTTCGCGACGTACAAGGGCGTGCATCATAAAATCCCACAGGTGGGGAACGTGGTGATCGAGGACGACGTAGAAATAGGAGCCAACTGCGCGATCGACCGCGCCGCCATGGGCAGCACGACCGTTGGTGCCGGAAGCAAGCTCGACAAGCACGTGGCAATCGGTCATGGCGCGAAGATCGGCCAGCACGCGCTGCTGGTCGCGCAGACCGGCATCGCCGGCAGCACGACCATCGGCAACCACGTGACGATCGCCGGTCAGGCCGGCATCGGTGGGCACCTGCAAATCGGTGACAACGTGACGGTGGCGGCGCGGTCGATGGTCATCAACGACGTGCCCGACCAGACCGCGGTCATGGGCGTGCCGGCATTGCCTATCGCACAGGCCCGGCGGGTGTACGTCGTCTGGCAAAACCTGCCGGAACTGCTCGACCGCGTGCGGCAGCTGGAACAACAGGTCAACGAACTGGCACACACTGAAGGCCGCCGCGACGACGTGGGGTTTCAGCCGTGATGCCTCCGCCGTGGCATGGGCGTCTCGCCCATGCTCGTCAGCAGAACAAGAGACTTTATCAGATCAGTTGCTTCGTCCGCGCAGCTGATCAAAATTCGAACTTCATCAACTTCCCGCATGCATGGGCAAAATGCCCATGCCACGAAAAGAGACGCAGTACCCATGGCCCTGGCAGCATTATCCAATATCGAGAAAACCTTCGGCGAGCGCGTGATCTTCAAGGACCTGAACCTCATCGTCGACCGCGGTGAACGTCTGGGCCTGATCGGCGACAACGGGGCAGGCAAGTCGACCATCTTCAAGATGCTCACCGGGCAGTTGAAGCCCGACGTCGGCAGCGTCGCGATCAACAAGGGCACGAAGGTCGGCCACCTCACGCAGGACCCCCACTTCGACCACGAGAACACCGTGATGGACGAGGCCGAACTGGCCTTTGCCGAACTCCATCGCCTGGCGCACCTGCTGCGCGATCTCGAGCACAAGATGGCCGAGGTGGAAGGGGACGAACTCGACGCCGTGCTGGAGAAGTACACGCAGGTGCAAGGCGACTTCGACCTGGCCGGTGGGTACGCGTGGCAGCACAAGCTCGAGGCCACGCTGCAGGGCGTCGGCCTGCAGAAGGACACCTGGGAACAAAGCGTCGCCACGCTCAGCGGCGGTCAGAAGTCGCGGCTGGCGCTGGCGAAGATCCTGATCGCCGAGCCCGATCTGCTGCTGCTGGACGAACCGACGAACCACCTGGACCTGGCCGCCATCGAGTGGCTGGAAAACTACCTGCTGCAGTACGACGGCGCCGCGATCATCATCAGCCACGATCGCTACCTGCTCGACCGCCTTGCCACCCGTATCGCGTGGCTCACGCGCTCGCAGATCAACAGCTACCCCGGCAGCTACAGCGCCTTCGAAGTCCAGCGGGAGCTGCACGAGAAGTCGCAGCAGCGCGCCTACGAGAAGCAGCAGGCCGACATCGACAAGCAGGACGAGTTCGTCCGCCGATTCAAGGCTGGCCAGCGTGCCCGGCAGGCGAAGGGTCGCGAGAAGCGGTTGAACGCCCTGCTGTCGTCCGACCGCATGATCGACGCCGTCACGAAGTCGGCCCACATCCACGTCAGCATCCAGACCGACCAGCGGGCCGGCGACCGCGTGCTGGCGGTGAAGGAACTATCCAAGGGGTTCGAGAACAACAAGAAGCTCTGGGACAACCTGAAGTTCGAGGTCAAGCGCGGCGAGCGGATCGGCATCATTGGCCCCAACGGCGCCGGCAAGTCCACGCTGCTGAAGGTCCTGCTGGCCGAGATGGACGCTGACGGTGGTGAGATCAAGTGGGGCTCGAACCTGAACGTCGGCTACTACGATCAGACGCTCGGCAACTTCGACCCCGAACTGACCATCTTCGAAGAGGTGCAGGAGGAGAGCGGCGCCAAGGACAACGAGGTGCGCAGCGTCCTGGGCACCCTGCTCTTCACCGGCGACGATCACTTCAAGCAGATCAAGCTGCTTAGCGGTGGCGAGCGTGCCCGCGTGCGACTTGCGGAACTGCTGCTGGAGAAGCCCAACGTCCTCGTACTGGACGAACCGACGAACCATCTCGACATCGCCTCGTGCGGCGCGCTGGAAAAGACGCTGAAGGAATTCAACGGCACGATCATCTGCGTCAGCCACGACCGGTACTTCCTGGATCACGCGGTCGATCGGTTGTTCGTGATCAACCCGCCGGACATGGAGGACTTCGACGGCAACTACACCAAGTGGGCCGCCGCCGAGCGCGCCAAGGCCCAGGCCGCCAAGGAAGCGAAGGCCGTGAAGGACAAGGCTCAGGCCAAGAGCCAACCCAAAGCCGCCCCGAAGCCCGTTACGCCCCCACCACAGCAGAAGCCGGCTACGAAGAAGGCCGACAACCCCTACATGCGGCCGTTCGGCAAGCTGTCGATGAAGGACTTGGAAAAGCAGATCGCCGACACGGAGATCGCGCTCGGCCAGCACCAGCAACAACTCGCCGACGTCGCCACCTTCAAGGACGCCGCTAAGGGGAAGCGCGTGCAGAACGAGTACGCGGAGTTGGAGAAGAAGCTGAAGGCGCTGGAAGAAGAGTACTACGCGCGGGAGACGTAGCGATTGGGAACACGAAGAAGTGACGCCACACACGGCCAACATCGCACGCTGGTACCAGCCGGACGGTGCCTTCGTCGTCGTTGATCAACCAGTCTGCGAGCTCGAGACGGACAATGCCTCGGCCGATGTTCCGGCATCGGCCACCGGGATCCTCCGGCATTTGGCGCAGGTTGGGGATGCTGTCACCTTGACCAGACCGTTCATGCGCATCGATCCTGTCATCGGCAATAGTTAAACTGTATCCGCTTCTGTAGGACAGGCATTCCTGCCTGTCTCTCCCCCCGTATTCTGTGGCACAGGCATTCTTGCCTGTGCCTCCTTTTTCTTCGCTTCCGGTGGGACGGACATTCTTGTCTGTCTCTATTTGCGCTTCCGTCGAAGAGAAAGAGACGCGAAGACGCGAAGGCGCGAAGCGATCGCGAAGGGCATTCCATAAACCGATACCGCGGCGGCGATTTGGGTAAGCCGAAACGCGATTTCATGCACCATTGTGCAACATTGGCTGGTCGCGACGGGGGCACCGGTGTCCGCGTTGCCTGCTATTCGGTTGTCAAAGAACACGCTATCCATTTCTACGCTAGCGCTGCGCGATTCAGATCGGTTCGGCGCAACGCCCGGGGAAATCCTTCGCGTCTTCCTTCGCGACCTTCGCGCCTTCGCGTCTGTTCTCCTTCAATCAGAGCGCAAGGAGAGACAGACAAGAATGTCCGTCCCACCAAATGCAAAAGACAGAAGAGAGACAGGCAGGAATGCCTATGCCACAGAAGAGCGAATACGGGGGGAGAGTAAGACGGGGGAAGAGACAGGCAGGAATGCCTGTCCTACAGAAGAGTTGTGCTATCGGGTTTAGCGGCCGATCAGGCGCATCAGGCGGTAGGCCCAGACAACCTTTTCGACGTGGAAGCGGTGCACCGCGCGTCGCCAGGGGCTTGGGGTGTAGCGTTTCATGACGGCGTGCTGTTCGTCGAACTGGGCGCGGTTCAATTGGCCGCTCTTGCTCGTGGCGTGGTGGCGGAAATTCGCGAGCAGGTCGTCGATGACCAGCGGCGGAGACACCGTGGCCATGCGCAGCCACAGGTCGTAATCCATCGTGTAGTACAGCGACAAGTCGAGCGGCCCCACGCGCTCGCCGAACGCGCGCCGCCAGAAGACGGCGGGCTGGGGGATGATGTTTTCCGTCAGCAGTTGCGACAGCGAATACCGCTCCAGTCGCCGTCGCTTGTAGTTCACCACGCCTTGTCGCATCCGCGTGCCGTCGAGCGAGATCACCTCGTACCGCCCGACTAGCCATTGCGCGTCAGGATGATTCGCGAACGCGCCCGCGACGGCGGCCAATGCGCCGGGAACGTACAGATCATCGCAGTTCAGCCACGCCACGACGTCACCATCCGCGGCGGCCAAGCCTTTGTTGATCGCATCGGACTGGCCCTTATCCCGCTCGCTGGTGAACGTCATGCGCAGGTCGTTTAGTGATGACAACCACTCGACGGTGCCGTCGGTGCTGCCGCCATCAACAACGATCCACTGGAGATCGAAATCGCCCGCCTGCGACAGGATCGACTCGGCCGTCTGGCGCAACAGTGGCAGGCCGCTCAACGTTGGCGTGACGATGCTGATCTTCACCGTACCGCCCCACCGGCGGCCGGTGGCGAGGCAGCCTCGGTCGCCGGTGCTTCGGGTGACGGTAGCGCGCGTGCCGGGTTCTTCCACTGAATCGGGTGCAGCACCCAGCCGGTCGTTTCGGGGTCGCCAACCGTGGCGATTGGGGGGGCCAGTTGAAGTTGCGTGCTGTTCAACCAGGGCGCGACCGTCTCGTCGGCCGGGTTCAGCACGTAGGCGCGGTCGACGTCGGCCAGTAACTGCAGCGACGGCGCGTCGATCAAGCCAACGCCGGTCACGTTGCGCTCGCTGTAGAAGGTGAGGATGCGCTCCGTCTTGTACGGCGACACGATCCACGCGTTGTCCGGCAATCGGTCGTGCAGCACCCGCCCGATCTCCGGCCAATGGACGTACCGCCCATCGCGATACTTCACCAGGAACGGCCGTTGATGCTGATCGTAAATCCAGCGGACGATCTTGGCGAAGTTCGTGCCCGACCCCAGCAGGAACAGCGCCACGAACGCGATGCGCCCCCAGTTGCCCGGCAGACGCTTCTCGACGTACACCAGAAACCGCCACCAGCCGTAGACCGTGAGCGGCAGCACGGGCAGGAAGTATCGGTCAAGCGGCAGCACGGCCAGCATCATCAGCACCATGAACAGGTACAGCAGGCCCCAGATGAAGCGATAGCGGAACAGCGACAGCCCGATGCCGATCGCGACGATGCTGCCGATCACGTTGAAGCTGAAGCGAACGCCACCGATAGTGAAGAAGCCCAGGTCCAGCCCGAACATCGCCTCTGACGCCGCCGGGTCGAACAGGCCGGGCAGGTTGACGGTCAGCATTCGGTTCAGGAACTCATCGGTGCGATCGCGCGCGACTTCCAGCAGCGCTTGTTCGTATTGGCCGAAGGTCGAGGTGCTTTGCACGCGGCGCGGGTCGAGTCGGAGGAAGCCGATCATGATGGCCGCCACCAGCACGATGCCCGCCAGCGCCCAGCGGGCACGGCCCATGAACATCAGGCGCACCGTCGCGAAGAACGCCGCCCCCACCAGCGCCCACATCGTCGGGCGCATCACCACCGCCAGCGCCAATCCCGCCAGCAGCAACAACCAGTCGTGCCAGCGCGGGCCGGCGCGCCGCGGCGCATCGACATCGTCATCAGCGCGTGCCCGGCTGTGATAGACGATGGCCTCGAAGCCGCACAGGAACGCCAGCACGCCGAGGAGGAACGGCATGTCCGACCGCAGCTCAAAGCTGTAGCGGTAGAACATCCGGCTGACCGCCAGCCCCAGCGTGATGAAGACCGCGGTCGGCCGGCCTGCGTGCAGCAGGAACAGGCGGTAGCACAGCGCCAGGCAGGCCAGCCCGGTCAGCAGCATGATCACGTGCCCCACCACGATCGCGTGCTGCGGCGCCACCGTGTACACGCCCGCCCACAGCCAGGGTAGCCCCGGGTAGGCAAGGTGGTGCGGCTCGCCGTGGTAGGTGTAGCCGTTGCCCTCGGCGAGGTTACGCCCGATGGAAAGGTACAGCGCCGCGTCCGGCTCCGGCCGCCACTGGCCGTTGAAGCCCATCAGGTAGAGCAGCAGGATCGCGATGAAGATCGGCTTACGATATGCGTCGGCCAACGACAGCAACCGATCGGACCATGCGACGCGCGGGGAAAGCTCAGGAGAGATTGTCGTGGCCATCAATTTCGATCCGCTCGTTCGTCACTGCCAGAACCCGCGAGTATAGAGCGGGACCGACGCCCGGCAACTCTGTGGTGGGATCGGGAGGGTCGCCGCACGGGAAGATTGACCGGTTCGCGTGCGGCAACGGCAGAAGTGGGAACCGTGGAGACGCGGAGAGCGCGGAGACAGAGGGAGAAGAGGAAAGGCACTTGTCCGCTCGTTCCGATCGTGGTGCTTACGCAATACGGCCGCAAGTCATCATCTTGAGGGCGCTGAAGAGGATGCGCAGGTGCGCTCTGGTCGTGGCATGGGCGTCTCGCCCATGCGTGTGGACTGGAACAAGCGATGTGATTGGTTGGCTGTTGCGCTGACCAAGTCTTGGAACGGACTCGAATCGTCCGGCGTTATGACATGCATGGGCGAGACGCCCATGCCACGGCCGGAGCGGACGCGACCACATTTGTGCTTCAGTACTATGTGCAAGACGAAGAGATCCTTCGGAGTACCTCAGGATGACCGATTGGGCTGATGGTGCGTCGAAGCCGTGGTTCCAAAAGGAAGCGCTTACTGCTTTCGTCTCCTTCTGTCTCCTCGTCCTCCGCGTCCTCCGCGGTTAGTTTTTCCCGGTCGAGGTCCGGCAAGGCAATCCCACGGCACGACATCATCACGTCGCCGCCAGCGCCAGCTCGGCTTTTACTTCGTCCTGGCGCGTGCCGAACTGCTGGCGGACCAGCTTGGCGTAGAGGCCGCCCTTTTCGATCAGTTCGCGGTGGTTGCCGACTTCGACGATCTGACCGGCCTCGATGACGAGGATGCGGTCGGCGTTGCGGATCGTGCTGAGGCGGTGGGCGATGATGAAGCAGGTGCGGCCCTGCATGAGCTGGTCGAGCGCGCTCTGCACGAGCGATTCACTCTCAGTGTCGAGGGCGCTCGTCGCTTCGTCCAGGATGAGGATGCGCGGGTCCTTCAGGATCGCGCGGGCGATCGACAGACGCTGACGCTGGCCACCGGACAGATTCACGCCGCGTTCACCGAGTGGGGTCTGGTAGGTCTTGGGCAGACGCGAGATGAACTCGTGCGCGTTGGCGGCCTTGGCGGCTTCGATCACCTCGTCGTCGGTGGCGTCGGGCTTGCCGTAGGCGAGGTTGTCGCGAATGGTGCCGGAGAAGACGAACGAGTCCTGCTGCACAATGCCGATCGCCTGGCGCAGCGGGCGCAGGCTGTAGTCGCGCACGTCGATGCCGTCGATGACGATGCGGCCGTCGGTGACGTCGTACAAACGCGGGATGAGCGAGACGATCGTGCTCTTGCCCGACCCGCTCGGGCCCACCAGGGCCACGCGCTCGCCGGCGCTGACGTTGAACGAGAGGTTGTCCAGCACGTAGCGCCGGGTGGCGTCGCCCTCGTTGCAACCGGCCCCACCCGCTTGGCGGGCGGTGGGTTCGTCGAGTTGGGCGCGGGATTCCTCGCTGTCGTCGTGGTAGCAGAAGCGCACGTTCTCGAAGGCCACGACGCCCTTGGTGGGGCTCGTCTGCACGCTGCCGGGCCGGTCGGCGATCTTGGGCGTGATGTCGAACACGCGGTAGACGCGGTCGAGGGCTGCCATGCTGGTCTGGTAGACGACGTTCAGCTCGGCGAAGCGGCGCACGGGGCCGTACATAATGCCCAGCCAACCCAAGAAGCGCGTCACGTCGCCGGCGGTTAGCGGTGGGTTGCCGTACAGCGTGAGGTAGCCGCCGTAGCCGATGACGATCATCGTGCCGCAGTGGACCAGCCCCTCGCTAATGGCGCCAACCATGTGGGCGATCTTGCTCTGCCGCACCACGCGGCCGTAATGCTCCTCGGTGTCCAGATCGAACGCGCGCTTCTCGCGATCCTCGGCGGCGTGCGTCTTCACCAGCGCGATGCCGCTGAGCCGCTCCTGCACGTTGCCCGACAGCTTGCTGATCTGCACCTGCACGCGGTCGCTGGCCTCGCGCACGTGGCGGTCGAAGACCTTGAACGTGATCGCGTAGAACGGCAGGATTGCCAGGCACGCCAGCGTGAGTTGCCACGACACGCTGAACAGCAGCACGACGGCAATCAGCGTTTGAACGAAATCCATGCAGACGACGATCACGCCACCGTTGATGATCTGCCCGGCCTGCTGAATGTCGTTGATCAACCGGCTGACGATGCTGCCGGTGCGCTCGCGCGAGTAGAAGTGCAGCGAGAGCCGCTGCAGGTGGTCGAACAAGTCGCGGCGGGTATCGGTGATGATGCGGTTACCGAGCTTAACCGTGTAGTGCCCGCGGCAGTACGTGATGATCGCGAACATCAGCGCGGTGCCGAGGCCGATGCCCACCAGCACGGTGAGCCATTCCAACCGTTCCTCCCGCGGCGGCGCGTTCTCACCGCGCACGCCGGGCACGATCACCTCGTCGATCGCACTACCGATGAGCCATGGGATCACGAACGTCAACGAGATGTTGACGAGCCCGGCGATCACGGTCAGCGCTAGCAGTCCGCGGTGGTGCGTCGCCTGGCGTAACAGCCGGCGGAAGGATTTGTCGCGCAGCAACCCCATGAGGTACTCCAGCGCGGATGTTAGTAACGCCGGGAAGCGGTGACTGCGCCGGAAATCGGGTTTGCCCCAACTTTCGTGCAATCCTAACGTCGGCAGCGTCGAACCGGTGGCGGTGTTGGGCGTCAGGCTCATGGAAGTCGGGCAGAAGGTGCGGAGTGCGGTGGTGATGGTCAGGTCAGACCTGCCGGGCCCGGCCCAGGGTTGGGCTCGCGTAGAACGATGGTCTACCTAACGGCGATTCCGCCGTCGTTCATCAGACACGGGGACACACACTTTGGTTAGGAGGCTGACGACGTGGGAGCTTCGAGGTTACGATGGACGACGCCCAGCAGGTGCTCCGGCGAGAATGCGGCCTTCAGCAGGTAGTCCTTCACGCCCAATTCTTGTGCCCGCTGCATGGTGTGTTCGTCGGACACGCCCGTGAGCATGACGACCGGCACGTCGCGGAATTTGCGTTCCTCTCGGAACAGCATCAGGAACGTCAGCCCGTCGAGCTGCGGGATCATGACGTCCAGCAGCACCAGGTCCGGCCGATGGTGACGCGCAGCGGCAAGTGCCTCCCAGGCGTTGGCAGCACCGGCGACCTCGTACCCCTCGAGCTTTAACAGCTTCATGAGTGGCTTGCGCGCTTCAATCTGATCTTCTACCACAAGAATCGTTGACATCCGGCAGTCACTATCGCGTGACTGCAAAAATCGCGATAGAGGGAAAATCTCAAAATGATCTAGTGGGTAAAGGAATTGGTGGAGACGAAGGGTTGCCCAGACTAACAAAGAGTGTTCAAAGGACCTGCCGAAACGTTGTCATCCTGATTGTGTGCAGGGATGTGACAGCAACTCTCTTATGGACCCATGGGAGAAGTTCGGTGAGGGCGATTTCAAATTGTTAGCGATTAAGAACGAAAAATGCACCCTCACCTAGCCTCTCCCGGAGTACCGGGAGAGGGACCGGAGCGACGTCGTCTGACTGAGTAAACACCGTCTCAGGGTGACGCAGTGTGCAGAAATTAATGCCTTGAAATGATGCGAGGAAAATCAGCGCTGCGCCGGTGCCGGATTCGATTGCGCAGGCACGGGGTCGACATTAAGCGACACGATCTGGTTCTCGGGCAGATGCAGTTGGCCCGACTGTCGCAACAGGCTGAGGTAGAGGAACTTGCGTTCGTATTCAGCACTAGCCAGTTGCAGCTCTGCGGACAACACCTGATCCTGTGCGGTCAGACGTTCCAGGTTGGTGGCAAGGCCCGCACGGTACGACTCGTCCGCTTGGCGCAGCGCTTCCCGGGCTGCGGTGGCTTGGACGCGCAATTCGGCTAAACGGGCCAACGTCGACGTGAGGTTCTCCATCGCGATGCGCACGTCGCTGTCGATCAGGCGGCGGAGTTGGTTCTCGCTGAATACCGCCTGGCGATACCGGCTCCACGCGGTGCGCACGTCGGCATGAATGAGGCCGGCGGTGAAGATGGGGATATCCAGGCTGAGCAGGCCGTTCCAGTCGCTGTCGGTGGGCGTGCTGTCGCGGGTCAGGAAGTAGTTCACGTTGAGGTTGAGCGACGGGTAGTACTGGTTGAACGCCCCGGCAACCTCCTGCCGCGCCGCCCGAACCGCGGCCTGAGCGGCCGAGAAATCGCGACGTGCGGCCAGCGCGCTGCGCAGCACGGCTTCCAAAGCGGGCAAATCGATCGATGGGTCGAAACCGTCCGGCAGCGCCACCGAATGCACCGGTGCATCGATCAGGAACGCCAGCGTGCTGCGGCCGTTGATCACGTCGGCACGCGCCTGAAGTAGCTGCACCCGCGTCTGCGATGCCTGCGCTTGCGACTGCGCCACGTCCAACGGCCGGGCGAGCCCCGCACGCTGACGGCCTGTGGTGTCGCGCAGGCGCTCTTCCTGCACCTTCAGCGCATTCTCCAGTACGCGCACCGACTGCTCGCTGCGCAACACCTCGTAGTACACGCGGGCCACGTCCAGCAGCAGCGCCGCCTGCAGGTCCAGCAACAGGTCGCGTTGCTGCTCGGCCGTCGCGTTGGCCCGTCGGCGGTTTGCGACGTCGCGGAAGCTGTTGAACAGGTTCCAACTGCCGGTGACCGGCACGTCAAACCGCTCGTTCCGCTGGCCGCTGCCCCCGGAGACGACGATCGTGCCGCTCCCACCACCCGTGCCGCCACCGGTCACGATGGTGCTGCCACCGGCACCACTGACCTTGTCTTGGAAAAAGTAGGTTGGCGCCAGCGAGATCGTCGGGAAGAACGCCGCCGCGGCGCGGTCCTTATCGATCAGGGACTGCAGGTAGTCCTCACCACTGATGGAGAGCTGTTCGTTGTTGGAATTGGCCAGCTGCAGCGCCCGCACGAGCGTCAACGGCTTGCCCTGCTCGTGAATCGGACGCGTCGTCGGCGCGCTGATCACGTCGCGGTAGATCGAGACTTCCTTCTCCTGGTCGACCGCGCAACCGGTGAGACCGGCCCCTCCCACCAGCAGCGCAATCGATGGCAGCAGCCGGTGCACCGGCAGGTTCGTTCGAGCAGAGTTCGATCCAACGTTAGCGGCCTGTGCCATGGTTATGGGTTCCTCTGGCAGATGCCACCGCGAAGCAGCGACATGATGTGGTCGACGACACCCTGCTGTGTGAGTTCCTTTGGTCCAAACAGCATCGCCGACCGCACGAAGCTGGGGATGTACGCCGCCGTCAGTTGCGGCTGCGCGTCGCAGAACTCCCCTTTCGCGTTGCCGTCGCGAATGACCTGTTCGATCAGCGTCGCCAGCTCGTGGCGCTTCTCGTCCCAGTCGGTTTCAGCCTTGCAGACGCCTTGGTTACGCATGAGCTCGAACATCGGTGGATGCTGGTACGCGAAGCGGGCCAACTCATTCACGAGCGTCTCGATGCGCACCATGGCGCCGCTTCCACTGTCAGAGAGCGGCCCGCGCAACCGCGCGACCATCTCGGCAAAGCCATCGTAGATGATCGAGAAGTAGAGGTCTTCTTTGCTGTCGAAGTAAACGTAGAGCGTCCCCTTGCCCACACCGGCGGCGGCGGCGACGTCGTCCAGGCGCACCTTGTGGAAGGGCTCGCTGGCGAACAGCTCGGCCGCGACGGCGGTGATGTGTTTTCGCTTGTTGTCGTCCCGCAGTCGCATTCGCAAATCCCGTGTTGCCCGACGGATGAGAGGGTTCTATAGTCCGACAGACGAGTAAAACTGACCGGTCGGTATTCTAGGTCGTTCGGTCATCGCCAGCAACGCGAAAACACGGCAATCCCTGTGGAGAAACCCATGTTCGACCATCAGCCTCGTTCCACTTTCGCCCGCTTGTCCGGCGCTGCCCGTGCCGTCGGTGTGGCGACCGCGACGCTCAGCCTCGCGCTCATTATAGGATGCGAAGAACCCGAGGCGCGGGGTGGACCGAAAAAGGCCGAGCCGATCCCGGTGAAGGTCGCCAAGGCTGAGGCCCGCACGGTAACGCGGAACGTCGAGATCACCGGCACGCTCTGGGGCGATCAGGACGTGACGATCAGCGCCAAGGTGCCCGGCCGCATCGCCGACATCTTCAAGGACGTCGGTGATCGCGTCACCGCCGACGAGCCGCTCGTGCAGATCGACAAGACCGACTACGAACTGGAACAGCGATCGAAGCAGATGGCCGTCAACGAGTTGCTGGCGCGGCTGGGGCTCGAAAAGATGCCCCCCCGCGACTTCAACCCCGTCGACGTGCCCACCGTGCGGCGAGCGAAGCTGCAAGCGGCGAACGCTGAGGCCCGCTATAACCGTGGCAAGCAACTGCACGATCAGGCGCAACCGCTCATCAGCGATCAGGACTTCGCCGACCTGCGCACCGCGTTCGACGTGGCGCAGAGCGGCTACGACGTGGAACTGCTGACGGCCCGCGCCCTGGTGAGCGAGGCGTACTCGCGGCAAGCCGAATTGGCGATCGCGACCCAGCGACTGACCGACACGACGCTCCGAGCGCCGGTGGTGGCCGTGCCGCGCTCGGCGCATGTACAGGCGACGACGAACCCGGCGAACGTGTCGTTCGGCGTGGCGAATCGGATGGTTTCGGTGGGTGAATACGTGCAGGCCGGCACGCCGCTGTACCGGTTGATCGCCGACGATCCGATCAAGCTGCGCGCCAGCGTGCCCGAGCGCTTCGTCGGTCAGATCAAGCCCGGCCAAGCGGTCACAATGCACGTCGAGGCTTACCCCAAGCAATTCACCGGCACGCTCTCGCGAATCAACCCGCAGATCGACCCGGCCAACCGCACGTTCCAGATCGAGGCATTGTTCCACAACCCCGACCGTCAACTGCAACCCGGCGCGTTCGCCCGTGGCGCGATCGCGACGCACGAGCAAGAAGGCGTGATCTTCGTCCCGCGCGACGCCGTCACTACCTTCGCCGGCGCCAGCAAGGTCTTTTCCGTCGCGGACGGTAAAGCCAAAGAACATCGCATACAAACCGCGCCTGGCAACGAGGGCGCGTTCGTCGAGCTGACGTCCGGCCTCACCGAACCGCTGGAAGTGATCGTTGGCGGCGTTGGCCGACTGGCCAACGACATGCCGGTGACGGTCGCGCCGGCAACCCAGCCGGCGCAGTAAGCCCGGACAGCCGCCCGGGTTGTTGGGGCGATCAGTTACGAGGATCCGTTCGACTGTGACTCGATCCCGCGGCCTATCCAGACCCGCGGCAGCACGAGCCAAAGTCACAGTAGCGATAGCCAGAATCCGTCATCACCCCTACAGGACGCAAGTCCCGCACAACCGCTACGCTTTTTCCATCTTCACGTTCAGGATCTTTTGACGTTTGCCTCCACACCCCTGCAGATTACCATCGGGTTCGGTTGAGCGATAAGTCGTCATTCTGGCACGATTTATTGTGCTCTACGGCCGATGTTTTGCCCATGTGAACATGGGCATTATGTGTAACCTGTAACGAGCCGATATACTTCGTAAATGTGTGGAATTGCAGGCATCATCGCGTGGGATGAACGATATCGGACCTCGCGCCATACGCTGGCGCGGATGAGCGACGCCATTGCCCATCGCGGGCCAGATGGCGAGCGGCTCTGGTTCAACGACGAGGCGTCGGAGATCTCCCTCGACACGCCCCAGGTCGCGTTCGCCTTCCGCAGGCTCGCGGTCATCGACCCCGATCCGCGGTCGATGCAACCGTTCACGATCGACTTCAAGACGATGATCTTCAACGGTGAGATCTACAACTACCGCGAGCTGCGCGAGGAGCTGACCAGCGCCCGCCCCGACTACGAGTGGCGCACCAACGGCGACGCCGAGGTGCTGCTGGTCGCCTACGACACGTGGAAGGACGGCTTCATCAAGAAGCTGAACGGCATGTTCGCGCTGGCGATCTGGGACGAAGACCAGCAGTCGCTGTTGCTCGCCCGCGACCGCATGGGGCAAAAGCCGTTGTACTGGACGGCGTCCAACGCGGGCACGGCGACCGTGGTCGCGTTCGCATCTGAACTTGGGGCGCTGCGCCGGTTGCCCTGGTTCGATGCCACGCTGAGCCGGCCATCGCTCGAGCACTACTTGCGCTACGGATACATGGAAGGGTCGGCCGGTCACACGATTTTCACTTCCACCGCGATTCTGCCGCCGGCCACCATGGCCAAGTGGCAGTACGGCCGGCAGGTATGGAAGAAGGAATACTACGACCCGAACCTGCGCTCGAGCGACGCCAGCCCCGCCAAGACCGTCGACCGGACGCGAGAACTGGTGGCGGCAGCCGTCCGGCGGCAGTTGGTCAGCGATGCGCCGCTGGGCGTGTTCCTGTCGGGTGGGATCGACTCAGCCGTCATCGCCGCCTGCGCCCAGGCCGACGCGCCGACGCAGACGTTCTCCATCGGCTTCGAAAACAAGCAGTACGACGAGACCCCCTACGCCCGCGAGATCGCGGCCCACCTGGGCACCACGCACCACGAGTTCATGGTAAAGCCCGACGCCGTCAACGACCTACCCATGCTGGCGACGGTGTTCGGCGAGCCCTTCGCGGACTCATCCGCGCTGCCCACGCATTACCTGGCGCGCGAGACGCGCCAGCTGGTGACCGTCGCGCTCAGTGGTGATGGTGGCGATGAACTGTTCGGCGGATACGCGCGGTACCGCGCCATGAAGTACGACTCGACCGTGCGCAGACTGCCCCGCTGGGTGCGGCGGCACCTGGCGACGCGCGGCGCTGAGATGGTGGCGTCGGCACACCCGAAGTCGCGCAAGTCGAAGATTGCGCGCTTCCTGCAGACGATCGACCAGGACGCCGGCAAACGATACGCCAGTTACCACCGCCTGTTCGACCCGCACATGATCGCAGACCTGTTCCGCGAGCACGCCGTCGACATGCACTACGTCGACTACATCGCCGGCTCACTGGACGCCTGGATGGGCGACCGCGACGCCGTGCAGGCGGCGCTGGCGCTGGACCGCATTTCGTACCTGCCGAACGATCTGCTGACGAAGGTCGATCGCGCCACGATGCTGCACGCCTTGGAAGTGCGCAGCCCGTTCCTCGACCCCGACCTCGTCACCTTCGCTGCTGGATTGGAGACGCAGGAACTGATCGGTGGCGGCCCGAAGCGCATGCTGCGCGAGGCCTTCGGCAAGTTCCTGCCCGGCTGGGTCTTCACCCGCCAAAAGCAGGGCTTCGCCTTGCCGATTGCCGACTGGTTCCGCAACGACGCGGCCGCCAAGGCGATGCTGAACGACTGCCTATTCGCCTCCGACTCGTTCGCCAGCACGTACTTCAACGGGAACGTGGTGCGGTACTTAGTTGAAGAACACGCGTCAGGCCGGGCCAATCATGCGGCTCGGTTGTATGCGCTGTTGATGCTGGAACTGTGGTGGCGTCAGCAGTAAGGTTGGCTCGATAGACAAGTGAAAAGAAACTGGCCTGGTTGCTGAAGCAACCAGGCCAGTATTACGTTTTGACTAAGAGCCTGTTTCACAACCGGTGCGTGCCTACCATTGTGGAACGACACGGAGGTCATGATGAAGGAGCTGTTGCCCGACGTGGTGTGGGAGGACGTGCGGACGCTGTTGCCGTCCCACGCGGCGCACCCCAAGGGGGGGCGCGGCTGGTGCGACGACCGCCAGTGCCTGCGTGGCATCCCGTTCGTCAAGCAGACCGGCATCCCCTGGCAGTACCTGCCAGCCGAGGCGTTCGGCGTCAGCGGCAGTACCTGCTGGCGACGCCTGCGCGACTGGACGGCCGCGGGCGTCTGGCCCGCGCTGCACCGCCGGGCGCTGGACCGCCTGGCGGCGGTCGGCGCGGTCGACCACAGCCTTGGCATCGTCGACGCCGCCAACGTGCGGGCCGTTTTTGGGGGGCGCACACCGGGCCCAACGCGGTCGACCGCGGCAAGCGTGGGTGCAAGCGTCACCTGATCGTCGACGCGTGCGGCACGACGCTGGCCGTCTGCACGACCGCGGCGAACGTGCGCGACGAGCAGGCGGTGCCGACGCTGCTGCACCGGCTGGCGGCCATGGGGCTGCGCGTGGGCAGCCTGCACGGCGACCGGGGCTACGGCTTCCCGGCCACGCGTCGATTGGTCGCCGATGCGGGCATCGAGCCCGTGCTCGCCGAACGCGCCGACCCCGGCCGACCGCGCAAGGACGGTCGGCCGCGTCGCGTCGCCGACCACGGCAGCGGCCTGGGCGTGATCCGCCGCGTCGTCGAGCAGACGCTGGCGAACTTCGGCCACAGCCGGCGCATCAAACTGTGCTACGAGAAGTGCCACGCGCACTTCCAGGCGTTCCACGACCTGACCGCCGCGATGCTCTGTTACACCCGCCTCCGCCACTACCGAAGCGGGTTGTGAAACAGGCTCTTAAGCAACCAGGCCAGTTTCAATCCATCGAATTCAAGGAAGCCTACCCTACAGCGCGTGCAAGTGCCGGATGATCAACCCCGTGTGTACGTAGATGACGTCCTCGGCAATGTTCGTGCAGTGGTCGCCGATGCGCTCCAGATTCTTGGCCATCATGATGTTGCCGAAGTTCACTTCGGTGTCGCTGCCCTGCATGTTCGAGAGCATGTCCTGGACGATCTGTGCGTAGAGCGCGTCGACGACGTCGTCGCTGCGGACGACTTCCTTGGCCAGGTTCTGGTCGCCGAGGTTTAGGGCCTTCAGGGTGCTGCGGAGCAGGTTGACGACGCTGTTGCCCATCAGCTTCAGGTCGGCCGGGGCGCGGTAGTTGTGCTCCAGCACAAGCGGGCGGACGCGCTGGGCGCAGTTCACGGCACAGTCGGCGATGCGTTCGAGGTCGGAGTTGGCCTTGATCACCGTCATGATGATGCGAAGGTCGATCGCGGTGGGCTGGTGCAGCGCCAGGAGGTTGATCGCGAGCTTCTCGATCTCCACCTCCTCGTCGTCCACGCGCTTGTCGGTCGCGATCGTCTGCTCGGCGAGGCGCTCGTTGCAGGACACGATGGAGTCGACCGACTGTTCGACCACCTGTTGCACGAGTGCGCTCATGCGGGCCAGGCGGTTCTGGAGGGTCTCAAGCTGATCGGTGAAGTTGATGGCCATGGGTGAACGCCTGCCGTGACCGCGTCGCGCGGGAACTGTCGTCCCATCGCGGCGGCATACCTGTTTCGGGCGGCAAGGAAATCTTGCCACCATCGCGCCAGTTTAACGCATCGGCTGAAGATTCATAGCGCTTAACAGGGGCAAGATTCGGAATTAACGCGCCCCTAGCGAACGCCCCCGTGTCACTACACTGGTTTGGCCGCCTCAGTGAGCAGGTTCCCCGCCCCTTCCAATGGGCCGCTCACCGCATCCGACGACTGGACCGCCGGCGTGTCATCCCGCAGGTTTGAAACGGTCGCCGTGCGCACCCAGTCGAGGTATCCGAAGCGCCAGAGGTATGCGAACCCGATGAGGATCACGCCGAAGAAGAAGAGCATGTCGACGATCGCCACCTGCCGCACCGCGAACGCGTCGGGCAGGCCCGATTCTTTGGCAATGCGCACCGCGTCGCCCCAGGCCACCGCCCAGGGGTAGAACAGCGCGATCTCGACGGCGAACACGAGGTACACGAGCGCAACGATGTAGAAGCGCAGATCGAACTGCACCCAGTTGCTGCCGATCGACGGCTCGCCGCACTCGTACGCTTCGAGCTTCTGCGCATTGGGCAGCTTCGGTCGCGCCAGCGACCCGATGGTCAGGTTCGCGAAGACGAACACCCCGCCAAGCACGACGAAGAGGACGATGGAGAGCAGGACTTCCATGGCGACCTCGGAGTATAGGATTGCACGCTCGACGAAGAAAGCCCGCGGCCCCCGCCTAGTTTAGCCCCACCCCGCCCTCTTCTGTAGGACGGGCATTCCTGCCTGTCTTTCCCCCCGTCTGCTTCTCCCCCCGTATTCAATCTAGAAGAGTTAGACGCGAAGGCCGCGAAGGAGTCGCGAAGGTGGCGCGAAGAAGAGGTTGAACCACAGAGGACACAGAGCGCACAGAGGCAGACACGGAGCAGGAAATGCCTTTGATTGGGATTTGGTGCTTGGTCATTTGTTTGGCATTGGGGCTTGGGATTTGGCTTTATTGCAGAATACGGGAGAACCCCGAAGGCACAACGGCGCGAAGGAGGACCCGAAGAAAAAGCCGATGGCGTTGCGCTCAATCGAGGTCAATCGCGCAGCGCGACCGTAGAGATGGATAGCGTGCTCTTTGACAACCGAACAGTGTGTGTACGAGACGTCGCGGCGACGTTCACGCCCCAACCGATGGTGCAAAATGGTGCAGAATGGTGCACGAATTCGCGAATCGCCTTACCCAAACCGCCGTCGAGAGCCGCGGTGGTCCGAAGTTTTTGTGTCCTCCTTCGCGTCTGCTTCGCGACTTCGCGCCTTCGCGTCTCTTTTGACTTCATGGAAGCGCAACACAAGAGAGACGGACAAGAATGTCCGTCCCACCGGCGGAGAGACACAGGCAAGAATGCCTGTGACGCAGAAGAGAGGCAGAGAGTACGGGGGGACAGGCAGACGGGGGGAGAGACAGGCAGGAATGCCTGTCCTACAGAAGACAGAAACGGATCTCTTTCTTCTCGTGAATACGGGGGGAGATCCTTCGGACTACCTCAGGATGACGATCTGTGCGGCCGTTTCGTCAAGTGCATGGCGCGGGGAAGGCGGCGACGGCCTACTGCACCGGCACTTCCTCGTTCAGGATGCGGGTGCCGATCTGTTCCTTCACACCGCTGCGGATGCGGCCGTTGGGGGGCAGGTTGACGTTGCTGAACTTGTAGCGCTTCAGCATCGTGCGGCCGGGGCCAAGATCCGTCACCAGCCGTTCCTGGCGCGCCTGGCCGGGGCAGATCGCGAAGGCGTTGTAGTCGATCGCCTCGTTGCCGTAGTTCGTGATCATCTGCTGCACGAGGATGTCGTTGCCCTCGCGGAGCGCGATCGTCTGGATGCCCACGTCGCTCAGGCCCAGCGTGACGGTGATCGGCACGGTGAAGTTGACGTTCTTGTCGGCCTGCACGGCGAACTCGGCGTCCAGCGTCTTGGGGCCGGCGAAGCTGTTGTATGGGAACTCGATCGCGATCTCGCGGTCGAACGTCTCGCCGGGGTTCAGGCTGAACGTGAAGGTCGGCGGGTTCAGCGTCCAACCGTTGGGCGCCCGCAGCTTCACCTGACCGGAGATCGCCTGCCGGTACGGGTTGCTGAATCGCAGGTGCCGCTCGTGCGGCTTGAAACTGCTTTCGAGCAGCGGGTTGTCGATCGACACGCTGGCGCGCATCTGGGCCAGCGGCGCGTCGACGTTCACCAGGATCGTCGGCATCGCGCCGACGCTCAGCAGCATCTTCCCGTCGGCGGCGCCGGGGTTGGCCAGCAGTGGCGTGGTGTTGCCCCACAAATCGATGCGGGCCGGCCGTTCACCCAGGTCGATCGTCAGCTGCTTGACCGTCTCACCGCTGGCCTTGCCCGGCACGGCCGATCGGTCCCACAGCACCACGATGCCCTGCCCGGCGCGGTCAAACAGAAACGCCTCGATGCCCTCGGCCATCGGCATCTTGCCCTTGTACGTGGCGCCGCTCAGCGTGGTCATGAGCGTGCGCACGATCATCAGCAATTCTTGCGGCTGCTTGCTGAAGCCCTGCCCATGGCGCTTCACCGTGAACGGGAGCGGCACGTCGATGCGGGCGGCGCCACCGGCCAGCGCGTAGACGATGCGCTCGGCGAAGTCGCGGATCTGCATCTGCCGGCCGTACTGCTTGGCGTCCAGCAACTGAAGCGACACCGACAACGCCGGTGGCGCACCGGTCGCCCCGCCCGACGCCTGCGCGGTTCGTTGGGCGGTCAGGTCGTCCATGTACAACGGCAACTGGCTCGGCAGCACGCTGGGCGGCACCGAGAGCGCCACCGTCGCCGGCATTTCCCCATCCAGCTCGTACCAGGCCGGCCAGGGCATCGCCAGGTCGGGCTTCATCAGCAGATTGGCGAACTCGGCATAGACGGCGTGATACACCTGCCGCATCGCAGGATCGGTGACGAACGCGTCGGTGCCGTCGGCCCCAAGCTGCCAGCGATCGAGGTGATTTGCATGCCGGGCCAGCAGGTAAGACAGCTGAGGCTGCCATGCTTCCTTCGGCGCTTTCAGCAGGCCGGGCCAGCCCAGACCACCCAGCCGCTGGTTCATCTCCGGTGGCGGTTCGGTGAGGCAGGCGGTGGGCGCGACGCCCATGGCCTGCAGTTGTTCGAGCAGCGTGTCGAAGCGGATCGAGTCGACGCTCTCGATGTCGCCCGAGGCGCTCCAGACCGCCAGCTTCACCCGCCCCACCGACAGGTAGGGCAGCAGTTCCGGCAGTTCGTCCCAGCCGTCGAACGGCAGGTCGAGGGCCGTCACGCCAAACCGCGCATCGGGCATCGAGCCGCGCAACGGCCAACGGTCGGCAAGCTGGATGAACGCCAGTTCCTGTTCACCCACGTAATGGCCGCCACTGCTCATCACGAGGTGCGCCTCGTACCACCCCGCGGGCAGTTCGGGCAGCGACATCGTGACGTGCTTGCGGTTGGGGCCGAGCACTTGGGCGCCGGTCATGTCGAGCACGCCACTGCGCTGGTAGACGGACTTGCCGTCGGCGTCGGTGATGACCAGCTGGGCCGAGAGGTCGTCGGTAAACTTGTCGTTCACCAGCACGCCGACCCGTCGCGAGTCACCGGGGCGGAAGATGTTGCCTGGGCGGTCGGTGCTAAGGGTGACCTGCGGCACCTGCGAGACCTTGATGTCGTCAAACCACGCGCTGCCGCGAATGTCCTGCGGGAACAGCGCCTGTTTGCCAAGGGTGGTCGGCCGGTAGATCGCCGGTTGCAGCAGGCTTAGTTCCACGACGAGGTAGGTGGCGTCTGGGTCGGTCGCGGTCAGCTCGACGGCGATCTTCTGCCAATCGCGGTTGCCAGCGGGGGAAACGAACGGCTCGGACCGGACGATGCTGGCTTCAACGGGGCGATGGTCGAGATCGGTAAAGTAGGCGGTCATCCGCACCCGCGCGTGAGCCATTGGTGTGGTCTGGCAGAACCCCTCGACGCGGTAGTGGGCGTCCCGTTCAATCTTGATCCGACCCGATTCGTACCGGTAGACGAGGCTGCCACCGTTGAGGTCGTATCGAAAGCTGTACTTGCCACTTCGGGCGCGGTCGGAGGCAAGCTGGCCGTTGACGTAGTGCGGCTGGGCGTCCCCTTCCACCTTCACCCAGTTCATGGGCAGCGGTTCGACGTTGCCAAGCTGGCGCTCCTCGAAATCAAAGCTGCGCAACACCCGCCGGGCGTCGGTGGTCTGACCGTGCGCCAGGGACGCCAATGAGAGCAGGAGGATGAGGGCGGAGAGGGCGCGCATGGTCCGTATGAGCGTTATCGGACCGACGGCGCGTAGAACTTTGATTTACAAAGGGAATTTTTTCGGACGCGTCAGAATTGCCCCACATAGCCCCAGGCTTGCCCGGGTTCTTCTTCGTTCATCGATAAGACCCCCGGGCAAGCCCGGGGCTATAGGAGAAGCAACACGACCGTCACGCTTTCGACTTGCTCGCGCTTTTGCGTCCACTGCCGGACTTCTTCCCACCCCCGGACTGTTTGTTGACGGTGGCCCAGGCGCGGCGTTCGGCTTCCTTCTTCGACGTGCCGCGCTTCTCGTAGCCTTCCTCGATGTGCTCGGCCTTTCGCTTCTGCTTATCCGTGTAACTGGACTTGTCGCCTTGTGGCATGGCACCTCCGGGTTAGAGATGCCCGGTCACGAGCAAACGCCGCACCAGCTCACCACCAGTCGCTGTTTCAGAACTTCACTGAGACCACGCACGCGACGGCTGGCACCCGCTTTGTTACCGACCACAGAGCAACTTGAAGCCTTAACGGAGGTTCGGAATGACGCAGGCGATAATGGACACGATCAGGCCCGCACAGGAAAAAATCAGCTCGGCGATGTCGCAGGTGTCGGCCGGGCCGAGGGTGAACGTGGCGGCGCCGGAGCGACTCGCCAGCGTCGCAGTTGGCGCCGTGCTGGCGGGCTTAGGCCTTAAACGCCGGGATCCGCTCGGCGTGGCCATGCTGGCGGTGGCGGCGGGATTGACCTACCGCGCGACGACCGGCTACTGCCACGCGTACGGTGTACTGGGCATGCGCTCGGCCGAACGCCCCGCGGCGCCGGAAGAGTACGACGAGTCGGGCATCCACGTCACACATTCTGTCACCATCGCCCGCCCGCGCACCGAACTGTTCGCGTTCTGGCGTCAATTCGAAAATCTCCCGCGCTTCATGGACCACCTGAAGGAGGTCCGCACGCTCGCCGGCAACCGCTCGCACTGGGTCGCCAAGGCCCCCGCGGGTCGCAGCGTGGAATGGGACGCGGAGATCATCAACGAGGTCCAAGATGAGGTGATCGCCTGGCGGTCGCTGGCCAACGCAGACGTCGACAACGCCGGCAGCGTCCGCTTCATCCAGGCCCCAGCCGGCCGCGGCACGGTCGTGAAGGTGACGATCGACTATATCCCCCCGGCCGGCGTGGTCGGCAAGTGGGTCGCGACGCTGTTCGGTGAGGAACCCAAGCAGCAAATCCGTGAGGATTTGCGCCGCTTCAAACGCCTTATGGAGACCGGGGAGATCCCGACGATCGAAGGCCAGTCCAAAGGCAGTTGCGGCGCCTGAATGCCACGCGCGTGAACCGGGCTGGTCGCTTTAGCAACCAGCCATCCCCCACATAGATAACACGACAAGACCACGGAGCCCGTCATGAAAGCAGTCACTTGGTGCGGTAAGTACGACGTTCGCGTGAGCAACGTGCCCGACCCGAAAATCCTGAACCCGCGCGACGCGATCATCAAGGTCACCAGCACCTGCATCTGCGGGTCCGACCTTCACCTGTACGACGGTTACATCCCCGGCATGCAGGCCGGCGACATCATCGGGCACGAGTTCATGGGTGAGGTGGTCGAACTCGGGCACGGCGTGAACAAGGACAAGCTGAAGATCGGCGACCGCATCGTCGTGCCGTTCACCATCTGCTGCGGCTCGTGCTTCTTCTGCCACAACAACCTCTGGAGCTGCTGCGAGAACACCAACCCCAACGCCGTTGTGCCCGAACAGGTATACGGCAGCACGACCGCGGGCCTGTTCGGTTACAGCCATCTCACCGGTGGCTACGCCGGCGGGCAGGCCGAGTACGTGCGCGTGCCGTATGCCGACGTCGCGCCCATGAAGGTGCCCGAAGGTTTGACCGACGATCAGGTCATCTTCCTGACCGACATCTTCCCCACCGGTTACATGGCGGCCGAGAACTGCAACATCAAGCCCGGCGATACCGTCGCCGTATGGGGTTGCGGCCCGGTGGCGCAGTTCGCGATCCGCAGCGCCCTCCTGCTGGGCGCCGAACAGGTCGTGGCGATGGACGACGTCCCCGAACGCCTCGAGATGGCCGCCCAGGGCGGCGCGACGACGATCAACATTCACGATGAGTACGTCTACGAGCGCCTGCGCGACCTCACCGGTGGCCGCGGGCCCGACGCCTGCATCGACGCCGTCGGCATGGAGGCCCACGGCCTCACGGTCGACGCCTTCGTCGACAAGGCCAAGGCCGCGCTCTACCTGGGCACCGACCGTACCCACGCCCTGCGTCAAGCGATCAACTGCTGCCGCGCCGGTGGCACCGTCTCGGTCCCAGGTGTGTACGGCGGCATGATGGACAAGTTCCCGATCGGCGCCTTCATGCAAAAGGGCCTGACGATGAAGACCGGTCAGACCCACGTGCCGGCCTACCTCGACCGCCTGATGGGCCACATCCAGCGCGGCGACATCGACCCCAGCTTCGTCGTCACCCACCGCCTGCCCCTGGACCAGGCCCCGCACGCCTACGAGATCTTCCAGAAGAAGGCGGACAACTGCATCAAGGTGGTGCTGAAGCCTTGAAGATTAGCGGACAAAACCTGTCGTCTCGCGCACTTGTCATCCCGATGGGAGGCTTGCCGACCGGAGGGATCTCGACCCGCGGACGGTTCGCGAACGTGGGAGATCCCTCAGGTTGCCAAGCCCATCGGGATGACATTGCCTTGACCCGCTACAAAGGAAGTGAAATTGCTCTAGACGATGCGAATCGCCAAATCGTTGAACGTGAAGCCGGTCGCGGCCAGCGTGTCATCGATCGTCGCCGGGTCGTCCAGGCGACGCAGGCTGAGCCTCTGGCCCTGCTCGTTCGTCGCGGTTAGCGAGCCGATCTGATCGGCCGCCAGGCCGAACGCCTCGCCGCCGTTGGGGGTGACGACCGAGCCCAGGCGAATCGAGCGGAGCGTGCTGGCGGCGATGACCGAGTCGCCGAACGTCGATGGCGTCACGCGGTTCATCGTGCGGATGGCGACCGAGGTGATCGTCGCCCCGCCGGCCAAGTCGGGCAGCGTGTCGGGGAAGGCGTCGGAGCCGACCCGGCCGGCGTAGATCTGCGAGTCGCTCATCGCATGCACGAGAATGCTGCCGATGTTACCGGTGGTGTCGATGGTCGTGCCGGTCATCTGGTCGCGCACAGTCAGGCTGCGCAGGGCCGCCACCCGGCCGACGGGGGCGTAGGCGTCCAACGTCGAATTCACCATCGAACCGGTGACGGTCATGACGCCGAATGACAGCGCAGAGAACGACGAATCATTGAAGGCGTTGCCGGTGATGTTGCCAATCGCGCCGGCGGCGGCCACGTTTAGTTGGGTCGCGGGCGCGCGGAACGTCACCCGTCCCACGGTTGGCCGGGCGCCGGCCGCGTCGCTGGCCCTGATCTCGGTGTCGTTCACCGCTCCGTACACCAGCACGCTGCCGATCGAACCGGCCGCGAGGGACGCGCCGCTCATCGTGTTGAACGTCGCCGAGCGCAGCGCGCCACCGACCAGCACCTCGCCGGTCAGGTTGATGTTGCGCGCGCCAAGCGTCGACAGGCCGCCGGGGGCGTTAACGTCACCGACGTTCACGAACCCATCGCCGCGCGATCCACTGATGACCAGGCGGGTGGCGCTCGTGCTGCCGGCGATGTCGATCGACTTCAGTTCGGCCGCCCCACCGGCGGTCAGGCGGGCGCGGCTGACGTCGTGGCTCTCCACGCCGGCGAACGTCACGGTCGCGACGCCCGGGCCGCTGAGGCTCATGCGGACGAGGGAGCCGTCGGTGTCGGTGTAGATGATCGATCGGTTGGCGGTCGCGCCCAGCTCGATCACGTTCGGGTTCCACACCTTGATCGTGCTGGTCGTCGCGTAGCCGTCGCCCTGGCCGTCGTTCAACACGATGCTGACGACGCGGTCGGAGAAGGTGGCGTTCGCGTCGCTGTTGGCGTAGGTCAGCGTGCGCAGCACCTGCTGGTATTGCGCAACGGTCGCGTTGCCGCTGAGGGTGAGCGCGCCGATCGTCGCGTCGTAGCTAGCGGTGATCGGCGTGCCGCTGGTCGCGACGGCGAGCGATTCGGCGCCACCGTCGGCCAGGTTCGTCAGCGTGACGACGCCACCGGCGAGCGAGCCGCTGTTGGTGTCGACGACGGTCAACCCCGCGTCCACGGCGGGCACGGTGGCGTCGGTGCCGACGATGAACTGCGTGTCGTAGCGCGCGCCGGCCACGTCGGGCCCGTTGGCGTCCACGTACGGGCGGTCGCCGGACGAGGTCGCGACGATCGTGCCGCTCAGCGTAAGCTTGGCGACGCTCGAATAGCGGTAGCTGATCTTCACCGGGATCGTCAGCACGGTCAGCCCGTCGACGACCGCCACGCTCGCGGCACCACCACTGTTGTTGACGCTGTTGTCGGCCAGATCTTCTGAGCCCTCCTGACCGACGATGTCGTAGTCGAGGCGTCCCGAGACGACGTGGACGTCGACGTTGCCGGTGGAAAACTTGCCGGCCGAGTCGATCGATACCGCGTTCGAGTCGATCACGAACGCCAGGTCGCGGACGGCGGCGTCACCGAGGTCGATGCCGAACGGACCATCGGCCTGCCCGCCGTAGTTGCCCGGGCCGCTGCCAGGGTCGTAATCGCGCGTGGAATTGCGCGCCCGCACGACCTCTCCGTTGGCGAGGTCGCCCGCGCTCACGTTGCCGTCGAGCAGGTCATCGTCGCCCAAGAACTCGATCGAGTCGCCGTCGAGGTCGACCGTGAACTGCCCCTCGTACGACGCGCGCAGCCCGTTACTGCCCTGGCCCTCAAGGTCCTCCCCAAGCGCCTCGGCCGACAGGCGGATGATGCTCTGGGCCGGGTCGACCTGGAACACCATCTGCGAAAACAGCGTGCGCGACTCGAGCGGTTCAACGGAAATCGGGCGATACAGCATGTTCAAGCTCTCCAAGGGGGCAAAACGCTAACAACGACTGTCGTGCGGCGCGATCGCTCATGCGATCACGCCACGTAAAGTAACGTGAGCAAATCCATTTGACGAATCGCTCGCGCCTGCCATGATGAGTTCGCAAACTCATGCGTACGCAGGCGCCATCCAACTTATCGGCCATCGAGGTCATCCTTCAGGATGTGGAAAAGACGTTCCCGACCGGCGTGCAGGCCGTGTCACCGATCTCACTAACGGTGCCGCAGGGGCAGTTCCTGGCGATGCTCGGGCCGTCCGGTTGCGGCAAGTCGACGCTGCTGCGGATGATCGCGGGGTTGGAGTCGGCCACCGCGGGAACCTTGCAGGTCGGCAACACCGCGGACTCGCCCGGGGCGGGCGTGGCGTTCGTGTTTCAAGATGCCCACCTACTGCCCTGGCGAACCGTGCTGCAGAACGTCGTGCTGCCGTTGGAGTTGCGCCACGACGAGCGCGCAGAGCGCGTCGACCGGGCAATGGAACAGTTGGAGCGTGTCGGCCTTGCCGATGCCGCTATGCGATACCCTGCCCAATTGTCCGGCGGCATGCGCATGCGCGTGTCGCTGGCACGAGCAATGGTCACCCGGCCTCGACTGTTGCTGTTGGACGAACCGTTTGCGGCGCTCGATGAGATCACCCGGCAGAACCTTGACGAACAGCTGCGCTCGCTATGGCAATCGCAGCGGATGACCGTGCTGTTCGTAACGCATTCGATCATGGAAGCCGCGTATCTGGCCGAGCGCGCGATCGTGCTGTCGGCCAGACCGGGGCGCGTGGTACTCGATCACGAGATCGCGCTGCCCACCGATCGCCCCGGGGCCATTCGCGGTGAACCGGCGTTCGCCAAGCAGATGCGGGTGCTGTACGAGGCGTTGGAAGGTGGGACACGGCGATGAATGCCTCCCATTGGCTCAACCAGGCGATGCTGCCGATCCTCCCCGCGATCTTGGTCGCGGGCGCATTGGAAGTGCTGGTGCGCTCCGGCGTGGTGCCGTCGTTCCTCGTGCCGGCGCCGAGCACCGTCGCGCGTACACTGGCGACCGCCGACGACCTCTGGCGCGTCGCCGGTGAAACCGCGGTGGCCGCGGGACTGGGGTTCCTTGCCAGCGCGGTGATTGGTGTGATTCTGGCGGTGGGGTTGGCGTCGGCGCAGTGGGTCCAGCGGATGTTTTACCCGTACGCGGTCATCTTCCAGACCGTGCCGATCGTCGCGATCGCGCCGCTGCTGGTCATCTGGCTGGGCTTTGGGTTGGAGACGATCGTGGCGTCGGCGTTCATCGTGTCGGTCTTCCCGATCATCGCCAACACGCTCACCGGCCTGCGGTCGACCGACCCGGCGCTGCGCGATTTGTTCCAACTCTACGGCGCTCGCCCGATGGCTACCCTGCTGAAGCTTCGCCTGCCCGCGGCGCTGCCCGCGATGATGACCGGCCTGCGCGTGGCGGGCGGACTGGCGGTGATCGGCGCGATCGTCGGGGAGTTCATAACCGGCTCGGGCATTGGCGGTGAGATCGTCGTCGCCCGGCAACAGCAGAAGATCGACCGCGTCTTCGCCGGCCTACTATTGGCGGCTGGGCTCGGTATCGCATTGTTCGGCCTGATTAACGCGATAAGCTATGGGCTGCTGCGCCACTGGCACGCGTCGGAGCGGAAGACCTAAGTCACGAGAGATATCGTATGAAAATGTTCCCACTGTTCGCCATGCTGCTTGCGGTTGTTCCTCTGATCGGGTGTGAGCGAGAGGAACAGAAGATCGTCCCCGACGCCGCGGTGGTCGAGGGCGAGATGGCCGACGTCACGCTGCAATTGAACTGGAAGCCCGAACCGCAGTTCGGTGGGTTCTACGCCGCCCAACGGGCGGGCAGCTATCGGAAGCATGGGGTGGACGTGGCCATTCAGCCGGGCGGCGCCGGCGCCCCGACGGTGGACATGCTGGGCGCGGGTCGCGTGGAATTCGCAATCGTCAGCGCCGACGAGATCGTCCGCGCCCGCGCCAACGGCAACATGCTCGTGGCGCTGATGGCGGTCTACCAGATCAACCCGCAGGGCATCATGACCCGCGCCTCGCGCGGCTTCGAGGACATCGGTGACGTCTTCAAGAACAGCGGCACCCTCGCGATGGAACGCGGCCTGCCCTACTCCGACTTCCTGAAGCAAAAGTACGGCTTCGACAAGCTCACGATCGTCCCCAGCCCGTTCGGCGACCTCTCGATGTACCGCACAAAGGAGGACTACGCGATGCAGGTCTTCGTCACCAGCGAACCACTGGCGGCCAAGAAGATCGGCATCGAGCCCAAAACGTTCCTGATCGCCGACGCCGGCTACAACCCGTACACGACGGTGCTGGCGACGTCCGAGTCGTACCTGAAAGCCCAGCCGGCCGTGGTCGCTAGCATGGTGCAGGCGGTGCGGGAAGGCTGGACCGCCTACCTGGCCGACCCAATCGAGACCAACAGCGACATGGGCAAGCTGAACCCCACCATGGACGCCGAAACCTTGGCTGCCAGCGCCGCGGCGCAGCTGGAACTGATCCAGACGGCCGAGACGAAGTCGAACGGTTTGGGCTCGATGACGCTGCAGCGCTGGCAAACCCTCGTGCAGCAGCTGAAGGAACTTGGCACCATCACCACCGATGTTGACCCCGCCAAGTGCTTCGTGACAACCGAGGAACTTCAGGGGATGGCCAAGAAGTAGAAGTTCAACCCAATAGCCCCCGGTTTACCAGGGGGACAATCGCACCCCCCGGTAAACCGAGGGCTATATCGGTCCAACCTCAAACCAGCGTCTTCTTCCGCTTCTCCCGGCGTACCGGGCGAGATTGGCGCTTCGACTCCGCGTGGCGTTGCGCCAAGGCGTGCAGTTCGATCAGTTCCTCTTCACTTACGTTGGCCAGTGATTCGACCTGTCCCAGCGCATGGGCCCAGTCTTCGCGCGATGGCGAGCCGGCCTTGCGGTGAGCCGGGTGAAGGGCCGCCGGGTATTGCCGCCAAGGGAACAGCGCGTTGAACGCCACCGCGATCAGCAGCATGACCGCGACGTTTACAGCGACCGGGGTCAGCAGGTACGTGTAGCCGATCGATCGCAGCGCCTCGCCCCCCAGCACCGCCGTCAGGGCGGTCGCGCCACCGGGCGGGTGGATGCACCGGCCGTAGTACATCGCCGTCACCGATAAGCCCACCGCCAGCGCGGCCGCCACGGGGGCGTTGGGAACGAACCGGGCACACGTCACCCCAATGGTCGCCGAGACCAAATGCCCCATGACCAGCGGCCACGGCTGTGACAACGGCCCGTGCGGCGCCGCGAACAGCAGCACGGCCGACGCCCCCATCGAGGCTACCACCGGCATGACCGCCAGCGGCCCCAGCTGCCACTGCGTCAACAGCGCCACCGCCGCGATCGCAAGGAACGCGCCGAGGCCCGAGATCAGCTTTTCACGATGGTTGTTGGGGGTAAGCTCCAACCCCACGAGCGACATCAGACGGGTACGACGGTTCATGAGATCATGCTCCCCCAAACGATCGCGTGCGAACGCAGCGCGTCCGAATTCGCCGGCGGTTTCGCAGACGGACACGCTCGCGTTCCGCCAAACCGCAAGCGACCATCGATCGCGTAGCCGTGCGTCCGTCGCAAGCGCACCTCAAGTCCGGTGACCCTTGCGGTCACCAAACCCAGCAGGTTCCCTGAGTAGAACCGACCCTTACCAGCCGCTGCGCGTCGGCCCGCTACCACCGCGCGGTGGACCGCTGCGGGGTGGGCCACTGCGAGGCGGTGGGCCACCGGGTCGGCGGAAGTTGCCCGATTGCGGGCGGTCGCCCCCGCGATCGCCACCTCGGCCACCACCGTAACCTCCTCCACCACCATAGCCACCCCCACCGCGTGGCGGTGGGCTGGTACGCTTCGGCATAGGGGTCGCGGCGCGGCGCTTGCCCGGGCTTAAGGGGGGAATTGGGAACTTGATCTCACCGGCCTTCTGAAGCTTCAGGCCGGTCTCCCACAGTTTCTTGAGGGCCGCATTGGCGTAGGGATTCTTCGCCAGACTGTCCGTAGCGGCACGGCGGCCTTCGTCAAACGCCTTGCGGCGACGGGCCAGGGACACACGAGAGGGCATCGACAAACTCCACCCGCCCCTGCTCAACTTTCAACCCCTGCTTCTACACCCGGCGCCCGGGCCCATTCCGCCCGACCACCGGTAACCGTACTTAAATGTGACTGAGCCGGGTGGGGATCGAACCCACGACCCACAGATTAAAAGTCTGTTGCTCTACCAACTGAGCTACCGGCTCGCACGCGCTCCAACGCCACGATCGCGAGGTCCGGAATCATAATCGCTTCGATAGCGTCACTCAAACTTTACGTGATGATTTATAGCCTAACAGGTATTTCGTCCGCGGTCGCCTATAATTCATCGCATGCCGCTCGTCAGTGATCGCTGCATCTGCCTGCGCAAGGTCGAGTTCAGCGAGACCTCACAAATCCTCCACCTTTACACGCGCCGCCACGGCCTGCTGCGCGTGATCGCAAAGGGTGCGCACCGGCGGACCAAGGCTGGCGCCAGCAAGTTCGACGGGGGTGTCGACCTTTTGGACATCGGTGACGCCGTCTTCACCCACGACCTCGTCCGCGACCTGCAGACCCTGACCGAGTGGCATTTGGCCGACGGGCACCCCCAGTTGCGATCGAACCTGCGTGGCCTGCATTTGGCGATGTTCACCGGCGAACTGTGCGCTAACCTGTTCGAGGAACACGACCCCCACCCACCGCTGTTCGACCGGTTTCAGTCCGCATTGTCGGACTTCGGCACGCCGAAACAGGAAGAAACCTTCCTGGCGCTGCTCCTCGACCTTCTACGCGAAAGCGGTTATCTGCCGGAGCTTTCGAACTGCGTAGAGTGCGGCGCCGGCGGGGTCGATCGTGGGCCGGCGTTCATGTCGGCGTCGCGCGGGGGCCTGATCTGCCGTAACTGCGAGGCCGCCACGCCCGACCGGGCGTCGCTGGACGTGCGCCTGCTGCGGTTGGCCCAGTCGATCCTCAAACTCCCCCGCACCAACGGCACCGCGTTGCGCCTGCCCCGTTTAACCCGCCACCAGACCGACCCGCTGAACCACATCCTGATCGACCACGTCGAGCATCAGCTTGGGCGTCGGTTCCGCATGCCCCGGTACGTGCTGGGCCCGACCGTGCCCAGCGCGATTGTGGGTCGATAGCGCGAAACGGATGGTCCGAATGCCGTTTAGCCGCGAGCTTGCTCGCGATCGATCTGGAATCCATGGTCGCGCAGTTGATGAGAAACCCATCGCGAGCAAGCTCGCGGCTAAACGGTTAAGCAATCCACCCCTATGCGCCATGGGCACCCCGCGGTAATAATGCCGCAAACCTTTGGGAGGCTTTGCCATGTCGATTCGCGCTCGCGTTCGTTCGATTTGTACGACCATCCTGGCCGCGTTGGCCTTCACGTTATTCACTGCCAGTCCCGCGATGGCGCAGGACGCCGGCAAGAAGCTGCGCATCGGCGTTTCCATCCCCGCGGCCGACCACGGTTGGACCGCGGGCATCGGCTGGTGGGCCAAGCGGGCGATGGCGTTGCACCCGGAGGTCGAGTGGACCTACGCCACCGCCGCCGACCCCGCCAAGCAGATCGCCGACGTGGAAGACATGATGGCCAAGGGGATCGACGCCCTGGTTATTCTGGCGACGGAATCCGCCCCGCTGACGCCGGTGGCCGAGGAGGCCCACAAGCGCGGCATCTACATCGTGAACGTCGATCGCGGCTTCCTGAAGCCGGTCGCCGACGTCTTCATCGAAGGGGACAACGCCGCCTTCGGGCGCAAGAGCGCCCAGTTCATCGTCGAGAAGATGAAGGCCGAGGGGAAGACGAACCTCGTCATCCTCGAGGGCATCCCCAGCACCGTGAACACCGCCCGCGTGAACGCCGCCATGGAGGTCTTCAAGGCGCACCCCGAGATCAAGGTGCTCGGCCAACAGCCGGCGATGTGGAACCGCGAGAAGGGGCTGTCGGTCATGCAGAACCTGCTGACGCAGCACGTGAAGATCGACACCGTCTGGGCCGGCGACGACGACGTCGCGCTGGGCGCGATCCAGGCGATCAAGGAAGCCGGCCGCGAGGGTGAGATGTGGGTCTTCCCCGGCGCCGGGATGAAGGAGGTCGTGAAGATGGTGATGGACAAGGACCCGATGATCCCCGCCAACATCACCTACCCCCCCAGCATGATCGCCGCCGGCATCCACATCGCGGTCTCCAACTTGCGTGACGGCAAGGCCAAGGCGATCGGCGAGTTCATGCCGCGTCACATGATGATCGACGTGGAATTGATCACGCCGGAGAACGCGGAGGAGCATTACTTCCCCGAATCGGTGTATTGAGCGGTCAGGGCAGACATTAGTGGTCAGATAAGAAGGCGGCGAAAGCCGCCTTCTTTTTTGGTCGTCTGTAGGACAGGCACTCCTGCCTGTCTCTCAGGGCGTCCGCTTCTCCCGTATTCTCTCTTCTGCGGCACCGGCATTCTTGCCTGTGTCTCTTCTGCCTTTGCATTTGGTGGGACGTACATTTTTCTCTGCCTCTCTTGGTGTTGCGCTGCCTGGAAATCAAAAGAGACGCGAAGTCGCGAAGGCGCGAAGCAGACGCGAAGGCGGACGCAAGAGACTCGTACCACCTCCGCTCTCGACGGCGGTTTGGGCAAGGCAAAACGAGAATCCGTGCACCATTTTGCACCATTGTGCACCATCGGGTGATGGCGAGGGAGGCCAGTGAGGTTCTGGGCGCCGCATATTCGATTGTCAAAGAGCACGCTATCCATCTCTACGGACGCGCTGCGCAATTGAGGTGCAATCCGCGCAACAACCTTCGGACTTCTTCGTGTCCTCCTTCGCGCCTTCGTGGCTCCCCGCTTGATCGCGGCTCCGCCGCGCGTGGCAGACAACAATGTCCGCCCCACCAAATGCAAAGGCAGAAGAGACACAGGCGAGAATGCCTGTGCCACAGAAGAGAGAGAGAGAGAGAGAGAGAGAGAGAGAATACGGGGGGACAGACAGACGGCGGGAGAGACAGGCAGGAATGCCTGTCCTACAGAAGAAAAAGCCACGGCGTTCGGATGTTTGTTCGACCGCTAGCGACTGCCCACCGCCTACGCCGACATCGCAAGATCCTCGCACCGCATCACGCGATTCCGTCCTGCTTCCTTTGCCCGATAGAGGCCGTTGTCGGCCATGGTCAGCAGTTGGGCGGCGGTCGTTGGGCGGTTCTCGGCCAGGGACGCGATGCCGACGGACATGTTCACGCCGACCTCGCGGTTCAGGATGGCCGCCGACTCGGTGCGGAACTCGTCGCGCACGCGGTCGATGACGCTCGTCGCCTCGTCGGCGGTTGCGTGGGGCAACAGCAGGATGAACTCGTCACCGCCGTAGCGGGCGGCGACGTCCATCTTGCGCATGTTGCTGCCGATCACCCGCCCCGCCAGTTGCAGCAGCTGGTCGCCAACGCCGTGCCCAAAACTGTCGTTGAGCTGCTTGTAGCCGTCCAAATCGATCATGATGCACGACAAATCGTGCCCGTACCGCTGCGACTCGGCGAACAGCTGCTCGCTGACCTTGCCGAAGTGCCGGCGGTTGTACAAACCGGTCAGTGGGTCGGTCGCCGCCATCTCCTCGACGCGCGTCAGCGATTCTTCCAGCTGCGCGTTCTTGAACTGCACCTGCAGCAGCGCGGCCTCTAAATCGTGGCGCAGCGACTCGTTCTCGCGCTTCACCTTGGCGACGATCAGGTTCTTCTCGATGACCAGCGGGATCGTGAACAAATAGTCGCCGACCTTCACCACGTAATCGGTCGCGCCGCGGCGAATGGCCTCGGCGGCGATGTGGCCGACGTTCTCGCCGGTCACCATGATGACCGGGGTATGGCAGCGGGCGCGGATCGCGTCCAGCACGTCCATGCCGTTGGCGTCGGGCAGGTTGTAGTCGGTCAGGATCAGGTCGAACGTGACCAGGTTCTGCTCGAGCGCGGCCCGCGAGGTGCCGACCGCCGTCACCGTGCCGGCGCCAAAGTGGTCGTCGAGCGTCTCGCGCATCAGGTCGCGCTGGTCGGCATCGTCCTCGATGATCAGCAGTCGGATCGGTTCCACAAACGTCGCCTTTCGCAGTCGCTACTGCGCCTTCCGTATTCCAGGCCACACACGAGAGCCGTACTTCATTGAGTTACAATTCGATCCGCGGCCAGACAAATGGAATTCCTTAACATTCGCCTCGGGTCGCGACCGAACCGGCACGACGCATCGCACCCTACCGCCTGCACGCCTCCGGTGGGAGGTGCCGTTGGGGGTACTGGTGGATCGTCAGCCAGTAGTTCGTGCTGGCCAGTACCGTTCGTAGGAACTGTTCCGCATTTGCCGGTTTTATCGTGTAGCTGTTGGCGCCGTTGGCGGCGGCGCGGCGCATCTCGGCCTCGTCGCTGACGCCGGTCATCATCACGATTGGAATGTCCTTGAACGCCGCGTTCGACCGAATGCGCTGCAGGCATTCCTGGCCACCCATGCCGGGCATCTCAATGTCCAGGAAGATCAGCCCCGGCCGCGGGGCGCGCTCGTAGTGACCGGACTGGCTGAGGAACTCCAGCGCTTCCATGCCGTTGCGCACCTCGTAGACGCGGTTGGCGACCTTGCTCTCGGCGATCGCGTCGCGCACGAGCAGGCGGCAGTCCGGGTCGTCGTCGACCAGCAGGATCGTGAACGGTTCGGCCACCTCGCTCGACGGACGATGTTCGCGTGCGTTTGGCATGTCTTTGTACATCTCGACCTCACTTCAACATCTGTAGGGGCAGGCCTCCGTGCCTGCCCTCCTGTCTATTTCCGCCGGAACAGAGGCGGGCAGGCACGGAGGCCTGCCCCTACGGCGCGACGGCGCATTCAAGCCGCGGCGAACAAACCTTTACCACCGGTGGCGCGGCTGGCGTACATCGCGCCGTCGGCGAGGTACTGCCCGTTGATCGTGAACCGGAACGTCGTGCCCTGGCTCAGCTGGCTCTCGACCCAGATCGTGCCGTTGTACGTCTCGACGATGCTCTTCACGCTCGCCAGCCCCACGCCTTTGCCGGCGATGTTCTGCACCGACTGCGACTTGCCACGCCGGAAGACCTGGAACACCTTCGGCAGCTCGCCCGCCTCGATGCCCTCGCCCGTGTCGCTGACGTAAAACTCGGCCTCACCGTCTCGCGGAACCGAGCCAACGCGGATCTCGCGCCGCTCGCCGTCGCCCATGTACTTGATCGCGTTGTCGATGAGGTTCTGAAATATCTGCCGCACGCGCGCCCGCTCGCCCTGAATGTGCGGCAACGGCCCTTCGATTAGCAGCGAGATGCCGCGCGTGCGAAGGTCGTTCTCGAACATGTCACCCAGGTCGTGCACGATGGCGGCGGGGTCGACGCGCTCGGCGTCGTGGCGGCGCGTCTTGATGCGGCTGAGCTCCAGCAGCTCGCCGATCAGGTCCGTCTCGATCTCGACGTTCTTCTGGATGCGCCCCAGGCGGTGCACGACGTCCTCGTCGAACTTGTCCTTGTGCTTGGTCAGCAGCATCGCGGTCATGCCGGCGATGTTGCGCAGCGGCGCGTTCAGGTCGTGCGAGATGGCGCGCAGGAACTCCTCCTTCTCGGCGATCTCGCTGCTGAGGCGGCGGTTGGCCACCTCCAGTTCGACCGTGCGCTGGCGCACGCGTTCCTCAAGGTCGCGATTGGCGATGGCCAGTTGCAGGTTGGCCGTGGCCAGCTGCGTGTTGGCCTCCTCCAACCGACCGTTGGCTGCGGCCAGGTCGTCCTGGTGGCGCTTCACGCGGATCACCATCTCGTTGAACGACCGCGCCAGCGTGCCGATGAGGTCCGGCCGATGTACCGCCACCCGGGCCGTCAGGTCACCGGCGGCGATGCGGTCGGTCGCATGCACCAACTCGCGGATCGGCAGGAAAATGCGGTGCACGAGCATCGACACCAACGGCAGGCTCAGCAGCACGACGAAGACGCAGACCACCACCAGCATGAGCCGGATGGTCGACAGGTGCGCCTCGTCGTCGGTCTGCGTGGTGGCGACCGTCACGTATCCCACGAACCGGGAGTTGGGCGTGTCGCTGCGCGCCCGCGCCGCGTTGGGCTCGGCGATCTGGATGACGGGCACGGTGGCGTACGCGAAGTCGCCGAGCGCGGGCGTTTGGCCACGCCGGACCTTCAGCAGCTGGGCGGTGTCGAGCTTCCAGCCCCCCATGAACTGCATGTTGAGCGGGTCGATGTCCGGATCGGCGCTGGCCACGCTCAGCAGCACGCCCTGCGCGTCGTAGAACCCGATGGCCGCGACCGCCGAGTTGCGAAGGATCCGCCGGGCGATGCGGTCGAGGTCGCCCACGTCGCGCCGCGCCAGCTGGCGTTCGCTGGCCATGCCGAGCGTGTGCGCGACCTCGATCGCGTGTTCGCCCATCACGTTCCAGAAGACCGTGCGCGTCTGGTGGACGTAGATCGACAGCGACGTGCCCAGCGCCAGCGTGAGCATGAGCATGAACGCGAGCACGAGCTTGCCCTGCACGCCCATGCCGACGCTGAACCGCCGGTACCACGGCGCGCGCGACCACTGGCGCATTAGCGCGCGGTAGTCGTCGGGCTCGTCGGTGGAAGTACCCATAGCGATGCCGCAGGCGCTAACGGCTAGAGCCGGCGGCTATCGTGATCATCGTCGCGCGGGCGGCGCGGGTTAACGCGAACGCGACGGAGCGGGGGCAGGAAGTGAAGTTTTGGGATCGAGTTGGAGCCGTTCTGGTGATTATGGGACGTGAATGAAGCGCGAGCCCAAAGACCGAGTGTCATCCCGAGCGGAGCCTAAAGGCTAGCGGACAAAACCTCCGACGCTATACGCGGACGTGTCATCCCGATGGGAGCCTTGGCGACCTGAGGGATCTCGAACGTCGGACGTTTCTCGGCCTTGGGAGATGGGTGAGGTCGGCAAGCCTCCCATCGGGATGACAACTCGCGCGATGCGATCACCGACTGTTCTTATTCAGACTGCCAAGCAATGACCACCCTTCCCGGCCCTACTGCACCTTCACCGAAACCACCGTCGGCCGCTGGAGCGTCGACGGCACGGCGATCAGCACGTTCCCATTCGCGGTGCGGCCGAAGACGGGCAGCCATTTACCTTCGATCGTCGCCTGCACCTCACCGGGCGGCAGGTTGGCGATCTCCAGCAGCGGTTGGATCAGCGGGCGTTGCTGCGGGTCGATCGTCACATCCAACCGCGAGCCGCGCGCAGAAATACGATACGCGCCGCTGATCTCGTTGTAGCCGTCGTTGTTTGCATCGCCGGTTGACAACCGATCAAGCTCGCCCTGCGCCGATGGCACCTCGAGTACGCCGGGACGCTCATGCTGTTGGGCGAACGCGGCGTAGTCGCGTCCGACCGTGTTGCCGGTCGGCATCGTGACGTGGTGGCCGTTCATCAGGCACCGCCCGTCCGGGTACGCGACGACGACGCCGGCCGGCGTGCCGGTCAGCCACAGGCGAGCCGGGGTGGCCTCCGTCACCGAATACGAATGCTCGGCCAACCCATCGGCACTGGTCGGCCATGAGCGCCCCGCGCCGTGCGACCAGCGCGCCACCGTGCGATGCCCCTGGTGAAGGACGGTCCAACTCGGCGACTCGGCCAGCACGCGCAAGTCGTTTACCAGCAGCACGTCGTCCAGAAACCGCACGGGCCCGTCGAAACGAAATTCCAAGTCGTGCGGCGGCCCCTCGTGCACTGCCGCCAGATCGACCTGGACCAGCGTCCAACGATGAGCCGGCACGGCGACGCGGTTGGTGGCGCTGGCATCGGTGCCGGGCGCGTAGGTGACCTCGACCTTCGCCGGCCCGTCGGCGTACACGTATGCGCCCACCAGCGTCCAATCGCCCGGCCAAGCGCCGCCGCTCACCAGTGACGGCAACCGCACCGTCACGCGGTCGCGCACGGCCAGCGCGGCGCTGCCCGTGTGGAACATGGCCTTTCGCCCGCGGGCAATCGTGCCACCGGTCTGGAAGACGTGGTCGCTGTCATGTTCGAAGCCCAGCACGACCGCGAAGGGCATCGTTAATGTTGAATCGGCACGGCGCAGTTGAACGCCAAGCGGCTCGGTTGCCAGGGGTGGTGGCGCGGTGGCGCATCCAGCGAGGGTCAGCAGACCGGCGAGAAGAATCGGCAGGACGCGCGGCAACCGGTTCCTTTCGTGCAAGGGAACGGAAGGCCGCAGGATAGCCGGATGAAAATGCCCGCACAAACGCGATGACGCGCGCCGCGAAAGCGGACGTGACCCAAACGGCCGGCCGCAGCGCCGCTACTTGGCCGGCTGCGGTTGGCCGAGCTCGACATCAATCTGGATGCGTTTGCCCTCGCGGCCGAGCGTGAGCGTGGTCTGCCCGCGCACCTCGGCGAGCACCGCGGCGACGGTGGCGACGTCGGGCACGGTGTGGCCACCGATTTCCAGCAGTAGGTCCCCCACCTGCACGCCGGCGGCCGCGCCGGCCTGGTCGGGCGTGACGGCCCCCACGAACAGGCCCGGCCGGTCGATCGCCTCGACGCGGGCCAGGCGGCCCTGCTCGTACGGTGGCAACTCGGCCACGCGCAGGCCGAGCGAGGCGCGTTGGACGGTGCCGTCCTTCAGCAGTTGCTGCACGAGCGACGCGTAACCCGCGCCACCCATGAACCGCCCGCCGCGCAGGACGGCGATCTCCTGGTTGGGCAGGATGAGGACCGCCGACTCGCGGGACGCGCCGGTCCAGACGGTCAGGCGCGTCTCATCGCCGCAGAGCGAGATGAGCAGCATGCCGGCATCCGGGCGTCGCTTGGCGAGCGTCACGGGCTGACCCAGCGGCTCGCGCATGCGCAGCAGCGTGATGCCCGTTGCCCGGTCGGCCGCCACCACGGTGGCCTCGGTGGTCACGCCGTCCTTGGTGCTGATCGCGATCGGCTTGCCGACGCGCGCCGGGTCCAGATAGGCCGGCACGAGCAGCGTGCCCACGGTGTCGAGCACCAGCCCGACGGTCACCACGTTCGCGTGCGCGTTCAACACGCCCATGGGCCGGGTGGCTGCCCCGTCGGCCGCCGTGGCCTTGCTCTCGTTCGTTGCCGGCGCCGTGGCAGGAGCAGCGCCGCCACCGGCGTTACGGCGCAGTTCCGGGTTCAGCCGCGGCTCCCACTTGCGGATGACATCGACCGCGGGGTTCACCAGTTCGGTGGGCAGGTGCACGCGTACGATGCCGTTGCTGGCCCGCGTGTAGGCGGCGCGAACTTCATGATTCAGTTGCTGCAGGAACGCGATCGAGTTCGACTGGCCGTTGGTGGGTGGCTGCTCGGCCATCGCGGGCGAGGTACAGCAGATCGCGAGGATGAGGGCGACGGCACTACGCATGAATGGCGTTCGTGATGCAGCGAAACGGTGACGTGCGACCGGCCGGTGATCTCAACCGAACAGCGACTATCAGAAATCGGCGCCCACGGGGCTCGGCCCGATAGGCTGAACGTTATCGGGCGCCGCCGGCGCCGAGATGAGCATGGTGCCGCGCGGCGAGGGTGACGCGCCCTGCTGAGGTGCGGGCACCAACTGATGGCCCTGCGACGCGGCGTTGCGAAGATCGTTGAAGAACCGGCTAGCCTCGTTGGCGTTTTCAAGCGTGAAGGCGGCGACGATCTCGCCGCGCCCGTCACGCAACACGACCACGCGGGGCGTCTCGCGCGGTTGCACGGGCTGCAGCGACGTGTCGAACTGCACCGGCATCGCCGGGCCGGGTTCATTCCAAATGGGCGACATGTTCGGCGTAACATCGTTCCGCCATGCGGTCGCACTCGGCCCCACGCTCAGCGGCGCACTCACCGGTTGCGTCGCCTTCGATCCGACCATCACGCCGATCGTCACGCACGCCGCGGCCGCGACGTAGCGCAGGCTCTCGCGAACGCGCGTGTTCCAACGAATGCGACTGCGAACCGTCTTCTGAACCTTGGCGACCATATCGCTGACGGCCAGCTCGCCCGGCTCCATCGTGCCGAAGACCTTTTGCCGGGCCGCGCGGGCCGCCCGCAGGTCAACGAGTGCGTCGGCGAGTTCCGGTTCCTCGATCAGACGCTCGCGCAGCGCCTCTACCTCGTTGGCCGACAGTTCGTCGTCCAGGTAGGACTCCAGCAGCATCAGATCCTGGTCCGGCACGCGGTTCACGGCAGCTCCTTCTTGTCTCAAAGCGGCTTCGATCGTTTGGACGTTGCCTGCGACTTGTTCACGTTCGCCTTTGCACTTACCAGTACACCGGCCTTGGGGCGGTTGCCCTCGACATAATCCTTTAGCATGTCTTCCAGCTTTCGCCGGGCCCGGAAGATCCAGGTCTTCACCTGCGGCACGGTGGCGCCCATCGTGTCGGCGATCTGCTGGTACGACAGGTTCTCGTACTCGCAAAGCACCAATGCCGTCTTGAAGTGCGGCGGCAGCTTGTCGATCGCCTCGCGCACCCGCACGACCGTCTCGCGGTCCTCCAGGCTGGCGTCGGGCGTGTCGAACTCGCCGGGGTGATCGTCGACCACCATCGACATCTTCGGTTGCCTTAGCAACCGAACCGCCTCGTTCACGACGGCCCGGCGAAGCAGGCCACCGGCCTCGCGCCAGTCATAGCGCTCGCGGTGCTTGTACAGGTTCATCACGGCCTGCTGCACCACGTCTTCCGGCGACGCGCGATATCCCACGACTGCGCGGGCGATCGTCAACAGACGCCTCGTGTGCAGCCGGACGGCTTTCTCGAACAGCTCGACGGTTGTATCTACCATCCCATTAACTCTCGTCGACCGACCTCATTACGCGCCGGTGGACCTAAAAGTTACGCTCGATTGTTCCTGCCCATCACTCGTTTTGCCCGGTCGCTTTCGGCCTCCGAAAAGCAAGCCCGCCACCGTGTGATCGGCATTACGTCCGATACCTCTAAAGTATACGCCGGGTTGCTTCGACCGTTCCCCTGAAAACACTTTAAACCTCTGTTACAATCCCCGGCATGTCCGTCCTGACCTACCGCACCGCCGGCGAATCGCATGGGCCCGCTTTGATCACACTGGTGGAAGGCCTGCCCGCGGCGATGCCAATCGATAAAGAACTGATCAACAACGAGTTAAAGCGCCGCCAGGGCGGCTACGGCCGGGGTGGGCGGCAGAAGATCGAGACGGACGCGGTACAGTTTCTCACCGGTGTGCGCATGGGCCGCACAATCGGTTCACCGATCACGATGCTCGTGCCGAACAAGGACAACCGACTGGACGACCCCACCGCCACGCCCCCGTTGCGCCGCCCCCGGCCGGGCCACGCCGATCTGGCGGGCAGCATTAAGTGGCTGACGACCGATTGCCGTGAAACGCTGGAGCGCGCCAGCGCCCGTGAGACCGCCGCCCGCGTGGCGGCGGGCGCGCTGTCGCGGTCGCTGCTGGCGGCGTTCGACATACACGTCTTCGGCTTTGTCCGCAGCGTTGGGGGCGTGACGTCTGAAGCGGTTGTGACGCCGGCCAACTACCGCGATCTGCAAGCCAGGCGCGACGCCAGCGAGGTCTACGTCTTAGACGACGCCGCCGACGCCGGCATGCGCGAGTTCATCAACCAGCAGAAGATGGCCAAGGACACCGCCGGCGGCATCGTCGAGGCGCACGTCTTCGGCTGCCCGATCGGCCTGGGCACCTGCATGACCTGGGACGGCCGGTTGGACAGCCGCATCGGCGCCGCCGTCATGGGCATTCAGGCGTTCAAGGGCGTCGAGATCGGCATGGGCTTCGACGTCGCCGACCTGCCCGGATCGCAGGTGCACGATGAGATTCTGTACGACGCCAGCCTCAAGGAAACGCCATCGCTGGGCTTCACCCGCCCCACCAACAATGCGGGTGGTTTAGAAGGCGGCATGACCAACGGCCAACCGGTGATCGTGCGCGGCGCGATGAAGCCGATCAGCACCCTTGGCAAGCCGCTGCGCAGCGTCGACCTGCAGACGAAACAGTCGGCCGAGGCCGGCTGGGAACGCAGCGATATCAGCGCGATCAGCGCCGCCAGCGTGGTGATGGAAAACGTGGTCGCCTTTGAGATCGCCAAGGCCTTCCTCGACAAGTTCGGCGGCGACTCGATGGTCGAGGTCCGCACGAACTACGAGAACTTCCTCGCGGCGGCGAGGAAACTGCCGGCGGGATACGAGGGATAACGCGCCGCGCCCGTCCACGTTGATGAATCGTTGGCGGACAGGCATTCCTGGGGGCCCATGCACTTGGCGAATCGGCCGCGTAGCTCGTCATCCTGAGACGGTGTTTATGAAGTCTGGTCCCCTCTCCCGGTACTCCGGGAGAGGGTTAGGGTGAGGGTGATTTCGAGCTGCTGGCGACGTCAGAAAGAACAGAATGCACCCTCACCTAGCCTCCTCGCCACCCAGCGCACCGTGATTGGAAGACGGAAGAACGGCCCATCGCTTCCGCCGGTAATGGCGAACCAGCAACACCACGAACGTGGCCACGCAAGCCGCCTTCCACACGAACAGCCACAGCGGTCGCCACCACGCGCCGGTGCGCGTCTCGACGACGTCCGAAAGCCCGAACAACAGAAACGCCACCGCCGCGACAACACAGTCGCGCCGCGCGTCCGGAGCGTGACCCTTGCGTAACACCGCGATCGCGAAGCCGAGTGCGATCACGATCCACAAGCCGGCTTCGGCGTAGTTGGAGAGGATAAACTCTCTTGTGATCATCGTGTCGCTCCCTGGGCATCGGCCATCGGCGGTGGCGTCTTGCCGTCGACGCGCCACAGGAACGCCAGCGCCTGCCGCGGCTTGGGCGGCACGAAGACGCGCGCCAACCCGCGGGCGAGTGGGCGGCCGATCACGGTGCCCAGCAGCACGAAGATCACCTGCAGCGCCACGCACCACCCCATCCAAGGCAACAGTTCAACGTGAAATGCATCGTGTGAACGTTCGAGGCGCCACAGCCCATACACGACACCTGCAACGGCGATCGGCAGCAACGCTACCCACAGGTATCGCCGTCGTGGGACGTGCCACCCCGCAATTGCAATGAACCCGCCCAAGCTCGTGGCAAGCAGGCACGACACAAGGTTCAGGAAGATGACCCACGTCACCTCTTGGCGGTCCCACTGCATCTCGAACACACGACGGCTCTGGATGTTGAGAAAACCGGTGTTCGCAAGCGGTTGGCGGGTGACAGAATTGACCATCTGGCCCTGCTCCAAATCCCATTCGACGCGTGTGCCGTCGGGCAGGAACTGAACCCACTCCACCGCGGTCGCGTTGTGGAGGCCCTGCATGCCGCCCATCGCGAGCAACAATCCCAGCACGACGCAGGTGGCGAAAAGGATCCACGCGAACAGCGCAAAGAGGCCGATGCGGTTCAGCCAGACACGCCGCGCCGACGTTCCCTCGCCAGCGGGGTGCCACGTGCCGCACTCCGGACAACGGCAGACCATGAAGTTGAGCCGTTCGTCGCGCGTGACGATCTGCCCGTGCAGGTTGTAGCCGCAATCGCAGAAGTGATCGGTCTCGAGCTGCACGTACCGCTCGAGCGGGCGGACGTGGGGCGGCGCGTCGGCAAGGTCGGTCATTGTCTTCCCCGTTGATGTACTGCGGCTGCCGTACGCCTGACGAAGATGAGGTGCAGCCCGCGAACGGCAACAGTGGCCGTGTCAGCCGTTCATCGCTTCAGCAGGTAGCGCACAAAATGCCCCAATCCCGCAAAGCGGTAGCTGGGGTCAATGTAATGCTGAATCACGTAGAAAGCGAAGTAGTAGGCCCTGGCGAAGCACCAGGTCGCCAAGGCCAGCAACAGCGCGACCTTCAACGTCGGCCGTTCCAGGATTAAGGCCAACGAAGCGAGCGAACCGCCGAGCAGGAACAGCGCGGCCTTGGCGTAGATGACCTTCGGGTTGGTCAGATCGGCCACGAGGTCCCCTTGCTGGTTTCCGTGCGCCTCGTGTGCTACGCCCCTGCCGTCTCGCGCTTGGGCTTGGGCTTGCGGGGGTTCAGGGCCCGTTCCAAGTTGCCCATGGCCTGCTTCAGGCGGTGTTCGTTTTCCACCAGGGCGATGCGGACGTAGCGCTCGCCGTTCTCGCCGAAGGCTTTGCCGGGGGAGAGCGCGACTTCCGCTTCGTCCATCATGCGCAGGCAGAAGTCGATCGTGTCCTCGTTGGGCTTGAAGTGGGCGTCGTTGATGCGGGCCCAGACGAACATGCTGGCCAGCGGCTTCTCGTACGTCCAGCCGAGCTTATCCAAACCGCGGCAGACGACGTCGCGGCGCTCGGCGTAGAGCTTGCTCTGCGCCTCGGGCGTGTTGTCGCACTCGCGCATTGCGATCACGCTGGCGATCTGGATCGGCGCGAAGTGGCCGTAGTCGTAGTAACCCTTGATGGTCGCCAGCGCCTTGACCATCTCCTTGTTGCCACAGCAGAACCCGACGCGCCAGCCGGCCATGTTGTAGCTCTTGGACATCGTCGTGAACTCGACGCCGATCTCCGTGGCGCCCTTGGCGGCCAGGAAGCTGGGGGCCTTGTAGCCGTCGAAGTTGATCTCGCCGTACGCAAAGTCGCTGACGATCATCACGCCGTGCCGGCGGCACATCTCGATCGCCTTGTCCCAGAACCACGGCTCGATCGTCATGCTCGTGGGGTTGTGCGGATAGTTTAAGATCAACAGCTTCGGCTTCGGGTACAGCTCGACGAAGACCTTCTCGATGCGATCGAGGAACGCCTGATCGTTGCCGAGCGGCACGCGGATCACGTTGGCGCCGGCCATCGCGGGGGCGTAAATATGGATGGGGAACGCGGGGTCGCCCGTCACGATCGTGTCGCCGGGCCCAAGCATGGCCAGGCACAGGTGGCTGAAGCCTTCCTTGGAGCCGATGGTGGAGATGATCTCGGTTTCGGGGTCCAGGTCGACGCCGTACTTCTTCTTGTACTTCTTGGCGACCTCCTTGCGCAGCCCCGCGATGCCGACGCTGACCGAGTAGCGGTGGTTGCGCGGGTCGATCGCGGCTTCCTTCAGCTTGTCGACGACGCACTCGGGCGTGGGATCGGTCGGGTTGCCCATGCCCAGGTCGATGATGTCGATGCCCGCGACGCGCTTGTCGTACTTGGTCTTGTTGATGCGCGCGAACAGGTAAGGGGGCAAACGCTGAATGCGGGCCGACACGTCGATCTTGAAGGGGGTTTGGTTGCTCATGGTGGTTCGCGAGACAGTCTAACATCCCCAGGGGTCAGTTGTCGCGTGGGGCAAAGAACAGAGGTATGTACTTCCCGGAGAAACCGTCATCCTGAGGTGCTCCCAAGGATCTCTTCTTGACGTAAGACGGGGGGAGATCCTTCGGAGTACCTCAGGATGACCGGTTTTGAAAACGGGCTACGTTCTCCTTCGATTCGAAGAAGTACGAAAGCAGGACGGTGGGCAAGCCCACCGCTATGTGGCGGGGGCTGCTTCGAGGCCCCCCAGTTCGCTCGGTGGCGGAATGTCGGTCGGATCGTCCAGCAATTCATCGACAACGTCCTTCAACGTCACCACCCCTTCCACGCCGCCGTACTCATCCACCACCAGCAACATCTCAGAGTGGTACTGGCCGAAGAGCGGAAACAGCCGGTCGACCTTGGCGGTCTCGGGGACGAAGTGCGGCTTGCGGGCGATGAGCGGCAGCACGCTGACGTCGCCGGCGGCGTGGTAGGCCGACAGGAACTCCTTCGTGTGCAGCACGCCGATCACCTTGTCCAGCCCCCCGTCGCACAGCGGCAGCCGGCTGAACAGGTGCGAGTTGATCACCTCGCGATTGCGGGCCATGTCCCACTTCAGGTCGAGGTACGCCACCTGCATTCGCGGCACCATGATCTGCTTGGCGGTGCGCTTGCCCAACGCCAGCGCATTCAACACCAAGGCCTGCTCCAGTGGCGTTACCACCCCGTCGGCGGCGGCGCTTGTGGTCAGGGAGATGATGTCGGCGGCGCTGTGCGTCTGCTTTTCCGCCTCGTCCACCCGCCCCAAGCCCAACGGCCGGCTGACGGCGTTGGCGAGCAAGTTCATCAGCCAGACCAACGGTCGAACCGCCCGGCGAACCCACAGCACCGGCACTGCGGTGAACGACGTCACCGGTTCCACGTAACGCAGCGTCAGCGCCTTGGGCAGCAGCTCGCTCAGCACCACCGTCAGCAGCGTGACGATCGTGAAGCTGAGGAACGTCGAGATCGTCCGGAAGACCGCCTCGGGCAGTAGATCCCCCAGCGGCCCGATCACCCTTACCAGCAGCGCCGTCATCGCCGGCTCACCGATGCCGCCGAGCATCAGGTTCGTCATCGTGATGCAGACCTGGATCGCCCCGATCGCCCCCGCCGGGTCGGCCTTAAGCGCCGCCATCGCGTCGGCGGCGCGCTGGCGGCCCCGGGCGCGAAGGCGGTCGAGCTCCTGCGAGCGGATCGCGACCACGGCATACTCGGCACACACGAAGAACGCGTTGCAGGCGATCAAAATCGGGACGAGCGCAAGCGAAACCTGAGGGCTGAACATTGTCGGTCATCGTATAGGGAAAGCGCCCCAAGTGGGTAGCCATGATCCAATGTTCCGGCTCTTTCGATAGCCGCCTGTCAACTAAAAGATGGTCATGTATCCAAGCATCGAAACGCTTACGAACAACGCGTCACATTTCTCGTGGTGGAATGGACATAGGAAGTGCGCAGCGTCCGATAGTAGCCGGCAACACTTCGAATTTTCGCGGAATTCATCTTGACATATTCTGCGCACTCTTCACAATCGAGCTTGCTTGACCGCCTAAGCTGCCCGAACTCTTCGGGTGGCACGGAGAACCCGACGTGAAGATGTGCGTTTCACGTTCGTCACGATGATCTGGAAACGGATCATTTTGGCAGGGGCGAATTGGTCGAGGTGGGTGAATGGGCCGGGGTGTGCGCAATGCGTACGCTTTGGCGAAATGAACTTACCTTGAACTGAGGGAGACTTTCAGCTCCCAGCCCGTCAGCTAACTCCGTAGGCATTTGAAAGGGATCAACGCTTCTGCAAGCGTTTGGATTCCCTCCGATATCCTTCTGTTCAACCGTTGTGGCCCTGGGGTTCCCCCGTGCGGTCGCTACCGAACAACAGCGCTTACCAGCGCAGGAGTAACGCGTGTCCCAGTCCGAACAGCTCCGCCGAGCCATCGAAAACCTGATCGACGCCAAGTTGTTGGACGTCCTCAGCAAGCCGGGTGGTTTGGACCGGTTGCTCGCCCACCGCCGCACGGGTGTCGCCAGCTTCGACATCCGCAATGCCGAGCGTCGCCTGCAGGAGGTGATCTCGCAGATCCTCCCCGCCGAACAGCAGCAGCAGTCGAACGCCGAGCAGGTTGCTTAGGCGATTATCCGATAGAAGAGTGATGTCCTTCTGTTTCGTAACACGGCCCGCCGGGCCGTGAACGGTTGTGGCACCACGCCTGATCGGTGGCCCGAAGCGACACCCACCTTGGGTTGCCTCCAATAGGGGGACGACTCCAATGTCACGCCTACGCCGAGTTGCTCTCACGTAACCTGGTGCGTTTACTAGAGCAACGGACCTATTCCTGCAGCGGCTTGTCCTTTGGGTGCCACGGTTGGTACTCCAAGCCAGGTCGGCTGCTTCGACCTTACAGCACGGCTTGGAGTACCAATCCGTGGGACCCAAACGCTACGGCACGGGGCGCCCTGCTATAGAATTCGCCGAACCGCGTTCAGGGAACCGTCGTTCTATCCATCGATGATGATTTCCCTCACGATGGGGCTGCGCGGCCGTTCTTCTTAGAGAGGCATCGACGGATCGATGTCTGCCAACGGTCATCTGGCTCATGCTGGTTTTCCCGCTGATCGCGTGTCGATCGCTTGACGCCCGCCCCGCCTTCCACCGATAAAACGCATTATGATTCGCATTGGTTTGATGGGTTGCGGCGTCGTTGCAACCTACGGTCACATTCCCGCCATCCAGCAGACCGCTGGCCTGACGCTCAAGAGCATCTTCGAGCCCGATGCCGGTCGGATGCTCGACGTGAAGTCGCGCTTCAACATCGAGCAGGGCTTCACCGACATCGAGGCCTTCTTTGCCAGCGGCATCGACGCGGTCGTCGTCACCTCGCCCGCCCCGGCGCACCTGGAGAACGTGCGGCTGGCGGCGAAGTACCGCAAGCCCGTGCTCTGCGAGAAGCCGCTGGCGATGAACGAGGCCGACAGTCAGACCATGGTCGACCTGATGCGCGGCGCCGACGTGCCGTTGTTCGTCGGCTTCAACTATCGATTCGCGCCGTGCGCTCTGGAGATCAAGCGGCTGGTGCGCGAGGGCGCAATTGGCAGCGTGCGGTCGCTGCGTTTGATCTACAACTGGGACTGTCACGGCAAGTGGCAGCCGCGCGATTCGACCGACCACCCCAACCTGCACCGCGAGGGCCGCATGCTCGAGGGTGGCCCGATGGTCGACTGCGGCGTGCACCAGATCGACCTCGCCCGCTGGTGGCTGGGCACCGAGATCGTCTCGCACCACGGCCAGGGCATCTGGGTCGATGAGTACGCCGCCCCCGACCACATGTACCTGCACCTGGAACACACCGGCGGCACGCACACGATGGTCGAGATCAGCTACAGCTTCGCCCACACCTCGCGCGACCAGCGCGTGCAGTTCGTGTATGAACTGATCGGCACCGACGGCGTCATTCGCTACGACCGCCAGGCCCGCGTCTTCGAGGTCGTGAACCGCCAGGGCACGCAGCACCTGCCGTGGCACGAGGAGAAGAACTTCGAGGGCATGTACGCCGAGTTCGCCCGTGCCCTGCAGACCGGCGACTCCGGCAACCTACCCACCGGCGCCGACGGGGTCCTCGCCACCCGCGTGGCACGCGTGGCGACGGAAGAGGTGATGGCCAGGCATCTGGCTGCGCTGAACGAGGGCAAGTAAGAGCACGCGAAGGCGCGATGGCGCGAAGGAAGCGGCAAAGGGTTGCCCTGGCTGCGGACGCGCATTCCGGTCCCTCTCCCGGTACTCCGGGAGAGGCTAGGTGAGGGTGATTTCGAACGTCGTGAAACGCCTAAATGACCAAAACGAATGACCAATAAAGGCGAGGTCGTCTTTTGGTCATTGTTTAATAGGATTAGATTGGTCATTCAGGTTTGGTCATTGGTCATTCGAATTCGAATCACCCTCACCTAACCTCTCCCATGCGTACATGGGAGAGGGACCGGAACATCCCCCTTCATAGATATCCTCCCTCTATCTCCGCGTCCGCCGCGTCACCGCGGTTGAGCCATCGCGTTCCTGTCCACATCCGCCTATAGTCAAAACGAGCACTAACAAGGTGACCCGTTATGGCCAAACACACGATCGTTCTCATCCCCGGCGACGGCATCGGACCGGAAGTCAGCAACGCGACCAAGCGTGTCCTGGAAGCAGCGGGCCTGTCGGTCGACTGGGTCGAACTGCCCGCGGGCGCCAATGCGCTGACCCAAGGGTTCGACAACGTGCTGCCCGACCGCACGCTGGCTGCCATTCGGGCGCACAAGGTGGCGCTGAAGGGGCCGGTGACCACGCCCGTCGGCAAGGGATTTAAGAGCGCAAACGTGCAGTTGCGCCAAAAGCTGAACCTGTACGCCGCCATCCGCCCGGTGCGCAGCCTGCCGGGCATCAAGACGCGCTACGAGAACGTGGACATGGTGATCGTGCGCGAGAACACCGAGGGCCTGTACAGCGGCATCGAAAACGAGGTCGTGCCCGGCGTGGTCACCAGCCTGAAGGTCGCCAGCGAGGCCGCCTGCACGCGCATCGCGCGTTACGCGTTTCGCTATGCCACGCGCCGCCATCGCAAGCGCATCACGGTCTTCCACAAGGCCAACATCATGAAGCTGAGCGACGGGCTGTTCCTCGACTGCGCCCGGCGGATTCACGAAGAGGAATATCCGAACATCGAGTACGACGAGGTGATCATCGACGCCGGCTGCATGAAGCTCGTGCAGGACCCGAGCAAGATGGACGTACTGCTGATGGAAAACCTCTACGGCGACCTGATCTCCGACCTCTGCGCCGGCCTAGTGGGTGGCTTGGGCTGCGTGCCTGGCAGCAACATCGGTGACGACGCCGCGGTCTTCGAGGCCGTGCACGGCAGCGCGCCCGACATCGCCGGCAAGGGCATCGCCAACCCGCTGGCCTGCATCATGAGCGGCGTGATGATGCTGAACCACATCCACGAAGAGGCGATCGCCGAGCGTATCAAGAACGCCTACAACGCCGTGCTCGCCGAGGGCACGCAACTCACCCGCGACCTGGGCGGCACGAACACCACCGACGGCTTCGCCGACGCGCTGATCGCGAAAATGAAGTAACGCGCTAAGCCCCGGGGTCCGATAACCATTGATCTGCCAGCTACGAGCGGTAACGCTGTCGTTTCATCGAGAAACGCCACGGCTCATCCGCTTACGGTTCTGGCAATTGAAGCGCGTCCCTTCGATGATGAGTCAAAGCGGCGGAATCCCTCTACTGAAAACGTTAACCTGCACTCGCTTTCGCTCGATAAACGTTTGGAGCGAATACTTTATGCCTCTCACGAGTGAGCAAATCTCTGAAATCCTCTCCGGCATCGGACCAACCGCAACCACTGCAAGCGGTGAACGGCGTCGGCGCGCTTATCGTGTGAAGCATCGCGATCAGGTGACGATCATCCCGTGCCACGACTCGGGCCCCCGGAAGAACGAAACGGCGACCATGACGGACTTCTCGTCGCGCGGCGTTGCGATCCATTGCGCCATGCGCGTGCCGGCGGGCAGCCACCTCATCCTGGTGCTGCCGCGGCAGACGGGCAAATCGCTGCAACTGCTCTGCGCGGTGGCCCACTGTCGAAAGCGCGCTGACGGAAATTACTCGATTGGCGCGGAATTCGTCGGCGTTGCGCCGGGCGCGATATCCGATGCCCCGGCCGCCAGCGCCGGTGAGGCCGACCGAATTGCGAACTCGATCCTGAACTAGTTCCAGGTGGTGTTGGAAAGCCGATCCGCGGATCCGCCGCTTCTACGGCGGCGTGCGCATGTCTTAAGGCTGGCCGACAGAGCCCCTGCGTTGATCAGGGACGTGTCATCCCGGTAAGAGGCTTGCCGACCTGACCCATTTCCAAGTCCACGAACCGTCCGGGGTTCGAGATCCCTCAGATCGCCTAATGGCTGTGGACAAAACCCCCGCGTTGATCAGGGACGTGTCATCCCGATGCGAGGCTTGCCGACCTGAGGGATCTCCCACGGCCTAGAACCGTCCGTGGTTCGAGATCCCTCAGGTCGCCAAGGCTCCCATCGGGATGACAACTGCACGCGAGGCGACTGGGTTTTGTCCGCCAGCCTTTAGGCTCCCTTCGGGATGACAACCGCGCGATGCGACGAAGTTTCGTCCGCTGGCCTTTAGCCGAACCGGCCGGTGATGTAGTCTTCCGTGTCCTTCAGGTGCGGGTTGGTGAACAGCGTGGTCGTCGGGCCGTACTCGACCAGGCGGCCGAGGTACATGAAGGCCGTGTAGTCGCTTACGCGGGCGGCCTGCTGCATGTTGTGGGTGACGATCAGCACGGTGTAGTTGCCGCGCAGCTGCGTGATCAGGTCCTCGATCTTGCTGGTCGCGATCGGGTCGAGCGCGCTGCAGGGTTCGTCCATCAGCAGCACTTCCGGCTCGGCCGCGATCGCCCGGGCGATGCACAGGCGCTGTTGCTGGCCACCGGACAGGCCCAAGGCGCTGCTGTGCAAGCGGTTCTTCACTTCTTCCCAAAGCGCGGCGCCCTTCAGGCTGCGTTCGCAGGCTTCCTCGAGCACGCTCTTGCGGTTCTCACCATCGATGCGAAGCGCGAAGACGACGTTCTCGAAGATGCTCATCGGGAACGGGTTGGACTTCTGGAAGACCATGCCCATGCGCTTGCGCAGCTCGATCACGTCGACGTTGCGCGCGTAGATCGGGTCGCCGTTCAGCGACATGTTGCCGGTCATCTTCACGCCGTCGATCAGGTCGTTCAGGCGGTTCACGCTGCGCAGCAACGTCGACTTACCGCAACCGCTGGGCCCGATGAGCGCCGTCACCTTGCCGTGCGGGATCTTCAGGTTGATGTGGTGCAGCGCCTTGGCGGTGCCGTTGTAGTAGAGCGAGAAGTCGTCGACGGTGACGACCGGCGTCTCGGCCTCCAGTTCCTGGTGGACCTCGGCGGGGAAGGGCTTGCCCTCCTTCACGAACGTCTGGACGGAGATGTCCCGCCGCTGTGGGAACAGGTTCTTCGAGACCGGGGAGTTGTCTCCGACGCTGGTCTTCATCTGTGGACGCTCGACTTGCATGGTATACATTCTATTCTCCAGACGTGCTGGTTGTCGCCACTTGTCTGCCCGTTCCACCACAAACAAAACGAAACATTATCAATCCGGCCACCGGACGATCGCGTTAGAACGCCCCACCCGCATGTGCCTTGCGCAACCGCGTGCGGATCAGGATCGCGACGATGTTCAGCACGACCACGATGCCGATCAACAGCAGCGTGGTCGTGTAAACCATGCTCTTGGCCGCCTCGGAATTGCGGCTTTGGAAGCCCAGATCGTAAATGTGGAAGCCCAGGTGCATAAAGCTACGGCTGGCCCCGAAGAACTCCTTCGGATCGGCTGAGATCGGTAGCTCGGGCGCCAGTTTCACCGCGCCAACCAGCATCAGTGGGGCCACCTCACCGGCGCCACGGGCGATCGCAAGGATCATGCCCGTCATCACGCCCGGCATCGCCCGCGGCATCACGATCCGGCGGATCGTCTGCCACTTGCTCGCGCCGCAGGCATAGCTGCCCTCGCGCACGCTGCGCGGCACGGCTGAGAGCGCTTCCTCGGTCGCCACGATGATCAACGGCAGCGTCAGCAGCGCCAGCGTGAGCGCCGCCCAGATCATCGCGCTCTTGCCGACCGTAGGGTCGGGCAGGCGGTCGCTGAACAGCAGCTGGTCGAGGTTGGCGCCCAGGATGTAGCAGAAGAAGCCCAGCCCGAACACGCCGAACACGATGCTCGGCACGCCGGCGAGGTTGTTGACCGAAATGCGCACGATCGACACCAGCAGCCCCTGCTGTGCGTACTCGCGCAGGTAGATCGCCGCGATCACGCCCACGGGCACCACGAAGATGATCATGAGGAACGTCAGCAGCACGGTGCCGACGATCGCCGGGAGCACGCCACCCTCGGCGTTGGCCTCGCGCGGCTCGTCCGACAAATATTCCCACCAGCGCCCGACGTAGACGCCGGCCTTACCCGCGGTCGAGAGTTGGTTGGCCGGGTACGCCCGCACGACCTGCGCGATTAGCATCGGCTCGTCCGGCAGCGTGCGGTCGGCGGGGATCAACTGTCCCCCCGGTGCCCGCACGACGATCTTGGCCGTCTCCATCTTCTGGCGGATCTCGGCGACCTGTTTGCGCAGCGTAACGAGGCGCTCTTCCAGCTTCTGCTGCGCCGGCTCGAACGACTTCACCCTGTCCTTATACTGTTGCGATTCCACGCCGTGCTCGCGCTCGACGCCGCGCAGTTCCAGGCGGATCTCGTTCTGTTCCTTGCTGATCTCGCCCATCGCGTGCTTCTCGATGTGGCGGGCCTCGCTGGCCAGCTTGCGCATCTGCGGGTGCAGTTCCTGGAACTTCCGCCACGCGGCCTCGGGGCCGTCGGCGCGCACGCCGTTGTCGATGACGGCCTCCAGCGTGCCGTAGGCGTTGCCCCAGGCGACGCGCTCGATCACCAGCCCCCACTGTGGCCGATCGGTCGCGGTGACGTTGCGGTCCTCCGCCCAGGTGAAGTCTTCACCGGTAATGTCGTAGTTGCCCACCTCGTAGAGCGTGCGGGGAATCTCGTAACGCACGGTCTTCGTGTTGGCCTCGGCCGACTCGTTGGTGACCGTGACGGTCATGCCCGGCACCGACTGCACGGGCTGGTCGAGCGGCAGCTGTTCCGAATAGACGTAAACGTCCTGCCGCGACGGCTCGCCGAGCACGGTGCGCGTCGTCTCGCCGGCCTTCACCTGCACCTGCATCAGCGGGCCCGGCCAGAAGGTCGAGAAGCCTTGGATGACGATGAAGCCGATCAGCGCGACGATCATCAGCACGGCCAGCGCCACGCAGCCACCGGTCAGCCAGACCATCGGCTCGCCGCGTGCCGCGACGCTCGTGCGACGCTGCACCCGATGCCGGAACGCCGGCTTCGACGGGGCCGCTTCAGAAGGTGGATTCTCAAGTTGGGTCATACGTTTGGCTCTTAATCACTCGGGGATTCTCTGGCTCCTCTCCCGGTACTCCGGGAGAGGCTGGGTGAGGGTGATTCGTCCTATCGAAAGTCTCTAGTAGTTTGAAATCACCCTCACCTAACCTCTCCCGGAGTACCGGGAGAGGGACCGGATCACCGCCGACGCTTCTTTCACTCCGCATTCTTCACAACTGATACGCCCGCTTGCGGAAACGAATGCGGATCATCTCCGCGGCCGTGTTCACGCAGAAGGTGATGACGAACAGCACGACCGCCGACAGGAACAGCACGCGGTAATGGGTGCTGTTCACCGGCGCCTCGGGCAGTTCCACCGCGATGTTGGCCGACATCGGGCGCACGCCGGTGAAGATGTTGGGGTCGAGGATGGCGGTGTTGCCACCGGCCATCAGCACGATCATCGTCTCGCCCGCCGCCCGACCGAAGCCGATCATGCAGGCGCTGAAGATGCCGCTGATTGCCACCGGCAGCACGACGCGAATCGCCGTCTGCCACGGCGTGGCCCCCGCGCCCAGCGCCGCGCTACGCAACGAGGGCGGCACGCTCGACAGCGCGTCCTCCGACACCGTGTAGATGATCGGGATGATCGCAAAGCCCATGATCATGCCGACGATCAGCGTGTTACGCTGTACGTACGGCCCGATCGGCCCGCCACGCAGGTCCCAGCCGATCGCGTTGAACATGGCCCCTACCACGTACGCCAGCGCCACCGCGATCAGGCCGGTGAGCGCGAAACGGGTGATGTCGGCAATGGTGATGGTCGCCCGCGAGGTGCTGGCGTTGTACAGCGACAGGTGCCGCCGTACGTACAGGTTGAACAGGATGACCAGCCCCACCGCGAACAACGGCGACAGCAGCACGATCCAACCCGGAATCGCGCTGGCGAACGGGCTCACCGGCACCCCGGGCACCGCCCGGCCCGGGATGTACCCCACCCACCCACGGAAGTCGCCGAAGAACAGGATGCTTTCGACGGTGGGCCCGATCTGGAAGCTGAACCACAGGCTGAAGACCACCAACCCCAGCATGGCCGCGAACGGGATCCAGCCCGGCAGCGAACGCGTGGTGTGCGGGGGCAGGCCCTGCCAGATGAAGCCGAACAGCATCAGCCCCACCGGGATCGCGATGAACGTCATCAGCACGGCCGGCAGTACCTGTTCGATGAACGGCGCCAGCACGAGCGCCGCGATGAACCCCAGCACCACCGAAGGCAGCGACGCCATCATTTCCACGACCGGCTTGACGACCGCCCGCACGCGCGGCTGCATGAACTCGCTGCTGTAGATGGCCGCCAGCAGCGCGATCGGCACGCCGAACAGCATCGCGTAAATCGTCGCCTTTACCGTGCCGAACACCAGCGGCATCAGGCTGAACTTGGCCTCGGCGTCGTCGGTGCCGGCGCTGCTCTGCCAGACCTGGCTTGGCTCCGGGTACCCCTCGTAATGGATCGGCAGAAACAGCGCCGACAGGCTGCCGTCGGCGTGCGGGTTGTGCAGGCTGTAGAGCGCCACTTGCCGCTGGGCATCGACCATCAGCACCGCGTCGTTCTTCGGCGCGATCGCCAGCAGCTGGACGGCGGCATCGTCCTTCGTGCTCATCTTGCCCTGCGTGGTGCCGCTGGTCATGTGCCGCAGCCAAACGCCACCCCCGGTGTCACCGGTAAGGAACTGCCGGTCGCGCTCGGAGACGGCGATCGACGTGACGGCCGCGCCTTGGGCCGGCATGGCGTGGGCGAGCATCATGTGCTCGCGGTCCTTCGTCTTGGCTTCCTGATCGAACGGGTAGGGCGCCGGGAACCAGCCGGAGACGCCACCGGTGCTGTCGGCGACGATCAGCGTGCGGCTGCCCAGCAGCATCTGCACCTTCGTCACCGTCACGCCCGCCTGCGGCAACAGGTCGATCTCCTCGGCAACGTAGGCCTCGGCCGGCGAGTCGGTGTTGTAGCGCAGGCAATACCCGTCGGCGTAGATCACGAAGACCATCCGCCCGTTCAGCCCCAGCAGCAGCGAGGCGGCCTTCTCGGCCCCCTTGTAGGCCGGGACGGGCAGCACGTACGAGTTGACGCGCCGCGTGACCTTGCCGGTCATCACGTTGTTGCGCTTCGTGATCGTGTTGAAGAACAACCGCCCGTCGTCCAGCTGGGCCGCCATCACCTCGAGTTGGTCGTTCGAGAAGTAGTCGATCAGCCGGATGGCCGAGGGATTTTCCTTCGTGATCGCAACGGGGTCGCTCAGTTCGGCCACGGTTCGGACCACGCGCGGGCCGGCGGGCGTCATCATGGCGACGCCACCGTCGTGGATCGCCGAGTCGCCCTCCTTCAGGCCCTCCATCGCGTCCGGGAGGTGTTCGAGGAACTCGATCTCCTGGCGAATGCGGCCGACGCGGGCCGTGCCGTCCTCGCGGCCGATCGCGACCACGTTGCGGTGGTTCGTCATCGCCGTCACCGGCGCGTCGGACAACGCCTCGGTGCGCACCAGCTCGGCGGCCGCGGTGCGGTAAATGCTGAGCTGGCCGCGATCGTCCAGCAGCCAGAACGACTTCAGGTACTCGTCGATCTGCATCGCCATCGGGTTACCGGCCGCGCTCGGCGCGGTCGTTGGCGCCGGGGCGGGCAGGTTCGTCGACAGCTTCTGGTCGATCTCGGCCGGTTTGAACAGGGGCACGACCGTGTACAGCAGGAACCCGATGATGGCCGCGAAGCACACCACCACGCCGATGCCACCGATCGTGATGACGTACTTCGCCACCGCGTCGGTCACCTTTACGCTGCGGCGCGTGGCGCGGCGCGTGATGCCGGTGAAGGTCTTGCGCTCTGGCTGCTGCGGTTCGTTCGGCGTCGACAAGTCGGTTACCCTCGGAAAAATACTCACTCCCACCCACCGGCGAGCCCCGTCCCCCCGGGTGCGAATCGGGCGGCAATCGCCGGCCAAACTAACGACAAGGGGCGGCGCCGTCTTTCGCCGGCGCCGCCCTGCTTATTTTAGGCTATCGGCCCCTTACTTGGCGGCAACACCCAGCTCCTGCTTGGCCTCGTCGGCCACGCGCTTCACGATCGGGAAGTACCCGTCCTTCACGACCGCCTGCTGGCCCTGCTGGCTCAGCATGAGCTTCACGAACTCGTTCACGACCGGCGTCGCGCCCGAGCCGGGCTTGGCGTTCACGTAGACGAACAGGAAGCGGCTCAGCGGATAGTCGCCGGCGTAGGCGTTCTCCGGGGTGGCTTCGAAGGCCTCTTCACCGGTCTTGGCGGCCAGGGGAACGGCCCGCACGTCGGCGGTCACGTAGCCGATGCCCGAGTAGCCGATCGCGTACTTGTCGCTGGCCACGCCCTGAACGACCGAGCTGCTGCCGGGCTGTTCCTTCACGCTGGGCTTGAAGTCCTTCTTGCCGAGCGCGATCTCCTTGAAGTACCCGTAGGTGCCGCTGGCCGAGTTACGGCCGTAGAGCGAAACGGCCTTGTCGGCCCAGTCACCGGTCAGGCCCAGGTCGCCCCAGGTCATGTCCTTGCCTTCGACCGAGAAGATCTGGCGCACCTGGTCGAGCGACAGCTCCTTGATCGGGTTGTCCTTGTGGACGAACACGCCCAGCGCGTCGACGGCCGACCGCACGGCGGTCGGGGCGTAGCCGTACTTCTTCTTGAACTCGTCGACCTCGCTGCCCTTCATCTCGCGGCTCATCGGGCCGAGCTGGGCGGTGCCCTGGATGAGGGCCGGGGGCGCGGTGCTGGAGCCCTTGCCTTCGATCTCGATGTTGACGTTCGGGTAGGCCTTCTGGAACTCTTCGGCCCAGAGGGTCATGAGGTTGTTGAGCGTGTCGGAGCCGACGCTCTTGATCGTGCCGGAAATGCCCGAGGTGGGCTGGTACGACGGCAACTCCGGGTCCACCTGCACGGCGGCCATGGAAACGGCCGGGGCAATCAGGACGGCAGCCGCGATCGCGACGCGCTTCAAGGAAACGAACATTCGATCCTCCTGGAAAGTCGTGGTCTCTCGTCTCTCGCCGCGACAATCGTGCCGCGGCTTCTTTAGGGTTTCATTAAGACGAGTCGATTGTTGGTAAATTAGTGGCCCGCCCGGCCTTAACATGCACCGGACTCATCCGTAAGACGTTGACTGATCCGCACATACGAAAGGCCCGCGTGGGCACGGGCCTTTCGTCCTCACCCGCCAGGTGACGCCATCGCTGGCGACACCCTGGCTTGATTGCCGGACCTACTTCTTCGGGTGACGCTTGGCGTACTCGGCCTGCAGTTCGTCTTCCACGTAGAACTTGTTGGCCTCGAAGATCACAGTTTCGCGGTTCGGGCCCATGCCGACCTTGGTGATCGTGGTCGGGGGGTGCATGCCCTTGCGCACGTCGGCAGCGACCTTGTCGCTCGACACGACGTAGATGCGCCCCTCGTGCGTCACTTCGTGGTACCCCACCGCTGGCGCGCCAACCTTGGCCGTCTGACGCTTATTGCGTTCGACGGCGGCCTTACCGTCGTACGAGCCCAGGCCCTCGCAACCACCGGCGATCGTCGCCAGCATCAGTCCACCGAGCACCAACAGTTCACGCTTCATTCGAAAGCTCCTCAAAAGTTGTCCGTGTCGTTCTTTGGTGCGAGGGACGATAGTGGCGATTGTTAAGCATCGTGTCAGTTCAATGTGAGGATCAAAATAAGGCTGACTCGACGGTGGCCGGGTCGATTGGGCGGGTCGCGGTGCGTTTGCCACGCCCCAGTGGCGCGTGTACGATCCGGCCCGTTATTTTCCGCCCGTTCACGACGGGTGGGCCGATGAGCTGCCCCGGAGTGTCGTAGCCATGCGTTTGACCGAAATCCTGAAACCGTCCAACATTAAGATCCCACTGGCGGGATCGACCAAGATCGAGGCGATCACCGAACTGGTGAACACGCTGGCCGACAACAAGGAGATCACCGACGCGCGAAAGGTGCTGGAAGCCGTCCTGGAGCGCGAGTCGACCCGCACCACCGGCATCGGTAATGGCTTGGCGATCCCCCACGGTAAGACCCCCGGCACCCCCGACCTGCGCATGGCGATCGGTCGCCCGGCGACGCCGATCGACTTTCAGTCCATCGACGGCAAGCCCGTGAACCTGATCTGGCTACTGACCAGCCCCCCGGAAAAGACCGGCCCCCACATTCAGGCGCTCGCCCGCATCAGCCGCCTGATGACCATCGACAAATTCCGCCACGCACTGGCCGGCGCGAAGACGCCGGAAGAGGTGTTCCAGGTGATCGTGCAACAGGAAGCATCGTTGTAGCGCACAACGCACCATCGCGCGATATAGCCACGGGCTTGCCCGTGGCCTTCACTTTCGACATTGAACAAACGGAACACAACCACGGGCTTGCCCGTGGCTATTTAATTGAGCTGAAGTTCCCCCTCACCCCATTGCACCAACGACGTCCTTGGTCTCGCGAACGGTATCCATCCCCACCTCTTCGTAGTGGGTGATCTTGCCGTCCTTATCGATCACGACGGTGCCGCGCTTGGTGCAGTTGAACGGTTCATCACCTGACCACATGCCGTAGGCCTTGGCCATCTTGCGCGTGGGGTCGGCCAGCAGGTCGACGGGCAGGTTGTACTGCTTGCGGAACGCCGCGTGACTGAACGGCGAGTCGCACGACACCCCGAAGACGACCGTGTCGCTGCCCGTGGTCATCCGGCTAACGTCCGGCCCGAACCCGCAGAACTCGGCGGTGCAGACGGGCGAGAAGTCCATCGGATAAAACAGTAAAATCACCCGTTTCCCGCGCAAATTAGAGAGTTTTACCTTCTTCAGGTCCTGATCGAACAACTCGAAATCCGGCGCGATGCCCCCGACGTTCAACGTGTCTGCCATATCTGAAGTTCCCGTCAACTCCACCGGACTGGCCGCTTCAGCGGCCAGTGTTTCACCGGTTCGGTCCCATCCTAGGCGACCCCAGCCGTACGAATCCAACGCTCCCTTTTACCCTCCCGATTCCCCGATACACTACCCCCATGAAGTTCGGCCGAATCAAACGACAGCACGGCCGGGTGGGTGGGTTGGACGAACTGCTGGATTACATCATCAAGAACTGCCCCCACGTCAGCCGGATCGTCCCCGGCCGCATCAAGGTCCGCCGCGGCAAGACGCCACCGAACTTCAAGATTCAATACCCCACCGAGGCGGGCCTGAAGTGCCTGTACACCGGAACGGGAACGGTACAGGAAGTGTTCCTGATCTGCAGCGATGCACCGCTTACCGTGAGGTGGCTGGTCGCAGAAGAGATGGTGGACGCATCCAGCTTGCCACCCCCGCCTGACGAGGAGGGTCGGCACTCCCCATGAGCGATATCGAACGTGCAAGCTCATTTCTCAGCGCCGGCCGGCTCGTCGCGTTTCCGACGGAGACGGTTTACGGCCTCGGCGCCGACGCGACCAACGCCGACGCCGTGCGGCGGATCTTTACGGCCAAGGGACGGCCGGCGACGAACCCGTTGATTGCGCACGTCGCGGACGTGGACGTCGCGCGCCGTTACGCCGCCGTATGGCCGGACGCGGCGCAGCGGTTGGCAGAGGCGCTGTGGCCGGGGCCGTTGTCGATCGTGGTGCCGAAGTCGGCGGTGATCGTTGCGGAAGTATCCGCCGGGCGCGCAACGGTGGGGTTGCGCGTGCCGAACCATCCGCTAGCGATTGAACTGCTGCGCGCGTTCGACGGGCCGATCGCGGCGCCGAGCGCCAACCGGTCCAACCGCATCAGCCCCACCACCGCGGCCCACGTGCGGGATGAACTGGGTGAATCCGTCGACCTGATCCTCGATGGTGGGCCGTGCGCCGTGGGGATCGAGTCGACCGTGATCGACCTGTCGACCGATGCGCCGACGATCCTGCGGCCGGGTGGCGTGTCGCGCGAGACCATCGAACGCATCATCGGTCCCGTTGCGCTGTTCAGCGGCGCCGTCGCGCACGACGTGGCCGCGGTCAGTCCGGGGCAGCAGTCGGTCCATTACGCCCCCACCACGCCCGCCTACCGGTTTGACACATCGCAACGTGGAATGATCAATCCCGCCGACGTGGGCCTGATGGTGGCCGGGCATGGTGAGGACACGAAGCGCTGGGGGCCGATCGTCGCGATGTCGAAGCATCCGGAGTTGTACGCGCAGGACTTCTACGCGGTGCTGCGCGAGCTCGACGCGATGCAATTGAACGCGATCTTCATCGAACTGCCACCCGATGTGCCGGCATGGCACGCGGTGCGCGACCGCATCACGCGCGCGACGCGCACGCTGGGGGCATGGGGGGCATTGCTGGCGCATTTGTAACGCTGCGATTATCGGACATGGCCAAAACTCCGATTGGTGATTTGCCCGGTTCCGAAGCGAATCGTAAGTCTCCGCAGGTCAATCACACACGGGAGCCAGACGATGATCTTCGGAACAAGCCAGTATTGGGTAAGCGATTCGATGCAGTGGAAGCTCAACGAAGAGCGCGCGATGCAGTCCAAGTGGGATCAGATCGCCGCCGTCGTGGGTGACGACGCGACGCCGGCCACGCTGTTCAACGTCTGCGTGCCGTCGCTGCAGCAGAGCCTCGACGCGGAAGAGGGTCACTAGCCACGAACGCTTGATCGCGCGGTCCGGTCCCCTCTCCCGGTACTCCGGGGGAGGGTTAGGGAGGGGGCTCTGACGGATCACACGCCAAAGGGAATAGGTCATCCCGAGGGGAGCGGCAGCGACGCGAGGGATGACATGTTTAGACCATAGCGCGTGATCCATTTGGCACTGCCTGGGGGGGGGCGACCTGCATCACGATCGAAGGAAGGCCCCCACCCCTGCCCTCCCCCGGAGTACCGGGAGAGGGGGCCGCACCCGGCGACACGCGGACACTACGCTTTAATCCACCTTCTGAAACTTCGAGTAAAACGGGTATTGCCGCTTCGCTTCGCTCGGCCGGCGTTTCCAGCGTTTGTAGGTCCAGAGCCACAGCTCGGGATGCTCGCGGACGAGCTGTTCGACGAAGCGGGTGATGTCGTCGGTGACGCGCTGCTGGTCGGCGGCACTGTCACCGGTGCTGGCGACGGGCATCTCGTCGTAATACTTCAGGTCGACCGTGCCGTCCGCCTTAGGCCAACCAATGCCGAACACGATCGCCGCCTTCGTGCGTAGCGCCAGTTCGGCGACGGCGACGCTGTTGAAGACTGGCACGCCGAAGAAGTCGTTCCACACGCCGCCCCGGTTGCGCCGGCCGTTCACGTCGACCAGCATCGCGGTCGATCCGCCCCGCATCACCTGGCGGAACAGCTTCAGCACGGCGAACTGCGGCGGCACGATCTTGTGACCCGACAGGCTGCGCAGATCGAAGATCTTCCGCCCCACCGCGGGATTGCGTGATGGGTCGGCGACGATCACCAACTCGAAGCCCGCAAACCCGGTCCGCAGCGACGCGTACTCCCAATTTCCCAGATGCGGTGTGCAGAACAGAATGCCCCTCCCCGCAGCCGTGATCTCACGCACCCGACGCTCGCTATCGGCATCTAGCCGCACGTAACGGTCGATGTTCTCCTTCGTCAAATTTGGCGCCCAGAACAGGCTCACGATCGCGCGGCAGAGGTTGCGAAACGTCGCTCTGGCGATCCGCCGTTTTTCCGCGCGTGTCTTCGCATCGCCAAACGCCAGATCGAGGTTGGCCATCGCCACCCGGCGGTCCTGCCGCAGCAGGTGATAGGTGAGAAACGCCAACCCGTCGGCCAATGCGATCATCGCGCGGAACGGCAGCACCCGAATCGCCCACGCCAGCGCCGCCAGGATCGCCCCTTCCACCTTGTAGCGCAGCCGCTTCAACGCCGACGGTGCGTGACGGTCGATTGGCGGTGTTGCAGACGAGGGCTGAACTGCGGGTTCCGACATGCTGGCCGGCACTATAGACGCGCCCGCGAGGCGGGTAAACCAACCTTGGCTACGCCCGGTGGGCGTGCAATCAGATTGCACCTGTAGTGGCGACGCCTGCGTCGCGGTGCGGCGCAGCCGCAAACACGTACGATGGGCGGCTCGCCCATGTACTCTTTCTTTCAAAGCAAAAGGCACGGGCGGGCCGCCCCTGGCAGGGGCAACTTCGACGCTGCGCGTCGACCGCGACGCAGGCGTCGCCACTACAACAGATGCCAGATAGGTCCTCGCGCCGCGGCAATAGCATTGGTGCCACCTCCCTCCTAGAATCCCCTGCCAATGTCGCTCGTACCGCCGCCAACCGACCCTGTCATTAAAACGCTTGCCTACGGCTTAGCACCCGGCGACGTCAGTGAGACCGTCGACGTGCATTCGGAAGAAATGCTCGTCAACATGGGCCCGCAGCACCCTTCTACGCATGGCGTGCTGCGCATCGTCCTGCGCACCGATGGCGAGGTCGTGCTGGAGGCGACACCCCACCTGGGATACCTGCATCGCTGTAAGGAGAAGATCGGTGAGAACCTGCCGTACGTGCAGTACATCGGTTACACCGACCGCCTGGACTACCTGTCGGCCATGAATAACAACATGGCTTGGTCGATGGCGGTCGAAAAGCTCGCCGACATCGAGGTACCCCAGCGGGCCCAGTACATTCGCGTGCTGGCGGCGGAGTTGAATCGCATCGCGTCGCACCTCGTCAGCTTCGGCACCTACGGCCTGGACATGGGCGCCTTCACGCCCTTCCTCTACGCGTTCCGTGATCGCGAGTACATCCTCGATTTGTTCGAACAACTTTGCGGCGCACGGCTGACCTTGTCGTACATCAACCTCGGTGGCGTCACCTGGGATCTGCCGCCGTTGTTCCTCGAAAAGCTCGGCGAGTTCCTGGACTACTTCGAGCCGAAGATCGATGAGTACAACGACTTGCTGTCGTTCAACCACATCTTCATCAAGCGTACCGCCAACATCGGTGTGACCAGCAAAGACCAGTGCATTCGCTACGCCCTCAGCGGCCCGATGATCCGCGGCAGTGGGATTCCGCTCGACCTGCGCCGCGATCGGCCGTACAGCGTGTACGACCAGTTGGACTTCGACGTCATCGTCGGTCAAGGCCTGCGCGGCACGCTGGGCGACTGCTGGGACCGGTACTGGGTGAAGATGCAGGAAATGAAGCAGTGCGTGCGCATCCTGCGGCAATGCATCGAGCAAATGCCGGAGGGTAAGTTCCGCGCCAAGCTGCCGCGCAACATGAAGGTGCCGCCGGGTGAAGTGTACGTGGAGGCCGAAAACCCGCGCGGCCACCTTGGGTTCTTCATCGAAAGCCAGGGGGGCCCCATTCCCTATCGCGTGAAGGTGCGCGGCCCGAGCTTCGTGAATCTCGCGATCACGGGTGAGCTTTGCCGGAGCGTTCTACTGGCCGACGTGCCCGCGATCATCGGCAGTATCGACATCGTCATGGGTGAGGTGGACCGGTAGGATGAGCACCATATACCGACGCCAACCTACGCGCCGGTTGATGGTGACGTGTTCAAGGTATTGATGCCATGGAACCTTGTCCCCTCAAGAATCACGCGATCATCGCCGGCTATGGCGTGCCGGGCCGCGCGGCCGCGGAGGCGTACAAGAACGCGGGGACGGCGTACTGCGTGATCGAGTTGAACCCGGCGACCGTCGACCGCTGTGGGCACACCGGTACGCCGATCATCGAGGGAGACGTGACCGATGAGGCTACGCTGCGGCAGGCCGGCGCGGAAAGCGCCGACGTGCTGCTGTTGCTGGTCCCAAACGAAAAGGCCGTGCTCGCCGCCATTCCGATCGCGCGCCGGTTGAACCCCAACCTGAAGATCGTCGCCCGCTGCAACTACACGTCCAGTGGGCTCGAAGCGCAGCGCCGGGGCGCCAACGAGACGATCGTGGCAGAGCAAACCGTGGCGTTAGAAGTGCTCCGTTTGCTTGAGGCGCACGTCGTCTGATTAGCCGCGAAAAACTGCGGTGCTTCAGACGAACTTGCGCTCTGGAAGGTCATTTTTCCCGATCTGGCGCTTATGCTTAAGTTTGCTTTTGCTCATCACGATAGAGGGGGAGGTAGTTCAAGGAGAAACCTCGTTTCGCTATGAAGCAAGCATCAATGAGCAGACCCACACCCTACAAACTCGTCGCCCTCGATCAGGACCTGACCACGTTGCGCACCATCGCCGAGGCGGCGGCGCCTTACTTCGATGTTGTTCGCGTGCGCGATGCCGCCCGCGCCATCACGATGTGTGATGAAGATGCGGCCGTCCGCGTGATCGTCGCCGAGTCGACGATCTACCCACCGACGGGCACCTGCGTGCTGGACGTGGTGCGCCTGCGCCGCCCGAGCGTTCGACGGGTGATGCTGACGACGTACGAAGACCTATCGATGATCGTGAACGGCCTGCACACCGGCGCCATCCAGCACCTGGCCCAGAAGCCGATCCAGATCGCCGAGCTCGTCGGGATCATCAGCCGCTTCGCCGAGCCCGCGGTGTTGTCGGGCGTCACCGATCCGCTTCCGTCGCACGCCGCGTAGCGCATCGGGCACCCCGGCGGCCAACCGTTGCGCCAAAGCTGGATCATCAAACGTGAGCGCCCCCCCGGTTGCGGTGCCCCTAAGCGTGCCGTTGCGTTATAACGTGGTAAGGCACTGATGCCCTTGCCAGGAGCGCAACCGCATGACCGACGACTTCGAGAAGCTGGGTGAGTTTTACCTTGGCCGCGAGTACGACCCGCACGCCAAGAAACGCCTCGATGACCTGGTGCTGTACGACAGCAAGGACCTCGTCACCCACGCCGTCTGCGTCGGCATGACCGGCAGCGGCAAGACAGGCCTGTGCATCGGCCTGCTTGAAGAGGCCGCGATCGACAAGATCCCCGCGATCGTCATCGACCCCAAGGGCGACCTCTCGAACCTGCTGCTGACGTTCCCCAACCTTGAAGCGGCCGAGTTCCGCCCGTGGATCAACGAGGACGACGCGGCCAAGAAGGGCCTATCTCCCGACGAGTACGCGGCCCAGCAGGCCACCTTCTGGAAGGAAGGGCTCGCGGGGTGGGGTCAGGACGGCGCGCGCATCCAGAAGCTCCGCGACGCCGCCGACTTCGTCATCTACACGCCCGGCAGCAGCGCGGGTCGGCCGATCAGCATCCTGAAGTCGCTTGGCGCGCCGGACGCTGCGATTCTGGAAGACCACGATTTGCTGCAGGAGCGCATCAGCACGACCGTCACCAGCCTGCTGGGGTTGCTGGGGGTCGACGCCGACCCGATCCAGTCGCGCGAGCACATCCTGCTGTCGACGATCTTCAACGCCGCGTGGAAGGACGGGAACGAGCTGTCGCTTAAGGACCTGTTCGACCAGATAAAGACCCCTCCCTTCCAACAGGTTGGCGTGAGCACGCTCGACGAGTTCTTATCTGAAAAGGAACGCGGCGCGCTGGCGATGAAGCTGAACAACCTGCTGGCGGCCCCGGGGTTTGCCAGTTGGCTGTCGGGCGACGCGCTGGACGTCGACAAGCTGCTGCACGCGCCGTCTGGCAAGCCGAAGGTGTCGATCTTCTCGATCTCGCACCTGTCCGACGCCGAGCGGATGTTCTTCGTCTCGCTGTTGCTGAACCAGGTGATCGGCTGGATGCGCGGCCAGAGCGGCACGACCAGCTTGCGCGCGATCGTCTACATGGACGAGATCTTCGGCTACTTCCCCCCGGTCGCCAACCCGCCGAGCAAGGGCCCGCTGTTGACGCTGATGAAGCAGGCCCGCGCGTTTGGCGTGGGCACGGTGCTGGCGACGCAAAACCCGGTCGACATCGACTACAAGGGCCTGGCCAACGCCGGCACGTGGTTCATCGGCCGGCTGCAGACCGAGCGCGACAAGCTGCGCGTGCTCGACGGCCTGGCCGGCGCCAGCGCCGAGGCGGGCGTGGGCTTCGACCGCGAGAAGATGAGCGATCTGCTGTCGTCGCTGAGCAAGCGCGTCTTCCTGATGAACAACGTCCACGATACCGGCCCGACCGTCTTCGAGACGCGCTGGACCATGAGCTACCTGCGCGGCCCGCTCACGCGAAATCAGCTGAAGCAGTTGAAGGACACCACCGACGTCCCCAGCACTTCCGAGCCCTCTGAGGCCGACGGCATCGCCACCTCAGTGGCAAGGTCCGCTGTCAGAGCAAACCGGGCCCCCGTCATCAATCGAATTGATGACGAGGATGACGAGCGCCCGCAGAGCGGCGCGACGCGTCCCATCCTGTCTCCCCGAATCTCGCAAGCGTTCCTGCCCGTCAGCACCGAATGGCGTGCCGACAGCACGCTAACCTACCGACCGATTCTGCTCGCGGGCGCGTCGGTCTACTATCCCGATACCAAGACCGGTGCCGCAACGACGTTGCAGCACGTGTACCACGGCATTCGCCAGAAGACCGCCGACGTCGCGTGGGAACAGGCCGCGTGGTTCGCAGGGTCGCTGGCCGACCTCGAACCCGAACCGGAAGCCGACGCCACCTTCACGGCCGTGCCCGATTACGCGACCGATCCGAAGAGTTACACGCTGTGGGCCAAGCAACTGACCGACGTGATCTTCCGAACGGGGCACGTCGACCTCTTCAAGAGCCCCCGGCTGGACATGACGAGCAAGCTCGGCGAGTCGGAGCGCGATTTCCGCGTGCGCATCGACGTCGCCGCTCGCGAGGCGCGCGACGCCGCCACGGACAAGCTGCGTCAGAAGTACGCCCCGAAGCTGGCCGCCATGCAGGAGCGCCTTCGCCGTGCTCAGCAGGCCGTGGACCGCGAGAAGGCCCAGGCCCGCACGAGCGGCTTCCAGACCGCAGTCTCGCTCGGCGCGACGATCCTCGGCGCGTTCCTCGGTAAGAAGAAGGTCAGCGTCGGCACCGTCGGCAAGGCCACCACCACCGCGCGGGGTGTCGGCCGTTCGCAGAAGGAATACTCTGACGTGGGCCGGGCCGAGGAGACGGTGGAAGCCGTGATGGCCCAGCAGGCCGAGTTGGATGCTCAGTTCCAAGCGGAACTGCAGGAGATGGAATCGTCCTTCGACCCCGCCACCGAACCACTGGAGACCGTGCAGGTGCGGCCGAAGAAGTCGAACATCAAGATTGAGGCGGTGACCCTCGCTTGGACCCCGTATTGGCGCGCTGCGGATGGCACAACGGATTCGGCTTGGGAGTAGCGCATTGATCCCCGGCGATTGCACAACGCCCTGACAAGTCCATTTGTCATCCCGAAGGGAGCCTAAGGTGACCTGAGGGATCTCGTACGGCCGCGTGACTTTCGTACCATCGAGATCCCTCAGGTCGGCAAGCCTCCCATCGGGATGGCATTTGCAAGTCCACCGGCGTTTCTGGATCGGGGCCTACGTCACCCCCGTCATCTCCCGGATCAGCCGAACTTCCTCCTCCGAATACGCCTTCCCGTTCCGCCGGAAAATGTCGTGGAACCACAGCGGTGGCTCGGGTGGGTACGGCGTCTGCCAACTGTCCCATGGCATGTACGTCTGGCTCTTGCCAGCCACGAAACCCCAGTTGTACGCGCCGATCTTCTCGTCCCGGAAGTACGGTAAGATCTCCTCGAACCGCGACCCCTCGCCCCGCGCCATGTACTCGGTGCAGAACATCGGTCGGCCGTAGCGCTTCAGCTGTTCCACCGTGGCCCGCGTGGCGGGCAGGTCGGCGTAGCGGTGGAAGCTGATGACGTCCGACCCCTCCAGTTGCACGCGCTCCCACGAGCGCAGCCGGTCATCGCCGCTGTAGTCGCCGACCCACACGCCGCTGGTGATCGGCTGCGTCGGCTTGCCCGCCCGCGCCCAGGCAAACGTCTTGGCCAATAGCGGCGCAACGAGCGGCCCTTTGTCGGCAATATCGCGCACGCCACGGCTGTTGTGGTTGTTGTTGTCCGGCTCGTTCCAGACGTCCCAGACCAGAATGCGGTCGTCGTTGCGGAAGTGTTCGACGACGCCGGTCACGTATTCTTCCAACTCGTCGAACAGCGTCGCGTCGCGCAGAATCTTCACGCCGGGGCTTTGCACCCAGAACGGGTTGTGCACGCCCGGCTCGGGCGACGCCTGCTTGCCGTAGTACGGGAACGGGTACCAGCAGGAGTCGAAGAAGACGATCATCGGGCGGATCTTGCGGCGCTTGCAAAGCTTCAGCACCGTATCGATGTTCCTCAGGAACGCCGTCTTCTCGTGCCGCCAGAGCAAATCGTGCAGGAAGATGCGCATCGTGTTCATGCCCAGGTTCTGGGCCCACGACAGCTCGAGGTCGATGCGTTCCTTGTCGAACGACTTGTCCTGCCACATCTCCAGCTGGTTGATGGCCGTGGCCGGCATAAAGTTGGCCCCGACGGGCCAAGGCTCCTTCGCGTACCAGTCGTTGGCCTTCTTCTTCGACCATCGGCCCTTGGATGCGAGCGCTACGTGTTCGTCGACGTTCATGGCGGTACTCCTAATCCATTGGAGACGCTCTGGTCCCCCACCAACGTTGGCATGGGAGGGGGACCAGAGATGAGCGTTCTCATTTACCAGACCGGGCGCCAGTTGCGGTAGGCCTATTCCACGTGATCGTACACCTGCACGCGGCTCCAGTTCGGCTTGTTGCGCGCGATGAAGTCCAGGTGCAGCGGGTGGGTCTGGTAGACGTCGTGCGCCGCCGAGTCGTCCAGGACGACCGTGACGCCGACGGCGTACGAGTTATCCACGACATCTCGCGGCGTGCCCGCCGGCGTGCCGGCGAAGCAGAACTTCACCCCCGGAATCTCACCGAGCAGCTCGACGCAATCACCCTTCAACTGCGCGACCGCCGAGGCCGGCGTGCCATCCTTAACCCAAAAGAAAACCGTATGAATAAACATGCCCGCCACTTTCGCCGGATCGACCACGGCCTGCAAGGCCACTGATGAAGCCCTTCCAAGAGAACGCGAAGGCGCGATGACGCCAAGGAAGAGGTCTCGCCACCCTCTTCTGTAGGACAGGCATTCCTGCCTGTCTCTCCCTCCGTATTCGGCAAACAAGAAGAATTTGAACCACAGAGGCCACAGAGCACACAGAGATAGACACAGACACAGAGAGCGGAGTACCTCTCACTGGGACGTAGTCATTTGTTTGGCATTGGGCGTGGGATTCTAATTTCGAGAATTCGGGGGGAGAGGAAGAGAGACAGGCAGGAATGCCTGTCCTACAGAATATCCGCCTCCCCCCATCGCGTCTTCGCGTTCTCCCCCTTCCTCATCTAATCCAAATCCCGCCCGGGGATAATCCCCCGACCTTGTCATCCCATACGCGTTCTGCAATACTGCGGCGTTCCCCACCAATCGGGACCGTAAGGAACGAAAACGACATGAAGGAAGCAGACGCACTCGACAATCCCACCATCGAACAGTCGCAGGAGACCGCCGAGGCTCCCGTTCATTTGGGCCGGGCGGACATCGACGAGGTACACAAGCTCGCGGCGCGGCTGATTGAGAAGCTCGAAGAGGTGCCCGAGGGGGACATGGTCGGTGAGATCGTCGCCAACGGCCTGAAGCTGCTGCGCGACCAGACCAACCGCGGCGACATCAAGCTGATCAACAAGTCGCTGAAGGAACTGCGCTACGCGTTGAAGGTCTTCGCCCCCTATCGCGACGTGCGCAAGATCAGCATCTTTGGCAGCGCCCGCACGGCTGAAGACCAAGGTGATTACATCGCCGCCGCCGACTTTGCCAAGCGCATGGTCGAGCATGGCTGGATGGTCACCACCGGAGCCGGCGGCGGCATCATGGCGGCCGGGCACGGTGGCGCGGGTGCCGACCCCAGCTTTGGCCTCGCCATTCGCCTGCCGTTCGAACAGGCGACTAACCCGTTCATCGCTGGTGACAAGAAGCTGATCAACTTCAAGTACTTCTTCACGCGCAAGCTGATGTTCGTGCGCTCGAGCCATGCCGTTGCGATCTTCCCCGGTGGCTTCGGCACGATGGACGAGGGCTTCGAAGTGCTGACGCTCGTGCAGACCGGCAAGAGCGTGCCGACGCCCATCATCTTCGTCGACAAGCCCGGCGGGCAGTTCTGGGATGCCTGGCAGGACTACGTGAAGAATCACCTGCTCGCCCGCCGACTCATCAGCGAGCATGATCTGGCGCTCTACAAGATCACCGAGAATATCGATGAGGCCGTCGAGGAAGTGCGCCACTTCTACAGCAACTACCACAGCGTGCGCTACAGCCGCGACGACCTCGTCATCCGCCTGCACCGCAAGCCGACCGAGGCGCAGTTGGCCGAGATCACGGAGAAGTTCAGCGACATCAAGGTGAAGGGCGACTTCCGCCTTAGCGGCCCGCTGCCGGTGGAACGCGACGAACCGAAACTGGCCGACCTGCACCGCCTGGTCTTCACCTTCAATCGCCGCGATCACGGGAAGCTGCGCATGCTGATCAACTTCCTGAACGATCTGCCGGAATAGGCGGCTGGTCCTCTTCACGTAGCATGGGCGTCTCGCCCATGCCCGCTGTAAGGCCGGAAGATCTATTTGTCGACGTACCGCTCGGTCGGCGCTGTCAGCCACTAATCGCGACTCTCGTTTCAGTCGACAAGCATGGGCGAGACGCCCATGCTACGTGAAGAGCTTGCCCCTCACCGCGCCGCGGCAGGATCAAACGCATCCCGCAGCGCGTCCCCCACCACGTTCAAGCTGAAGACCGCCAGCGTGATCGCCAGCCCCGGGAAGACGGGGATCCACCACGCCAGTTCCATCCATTCCTTCCCATCGTTCAGCATCACGCCCCACGACGGCGCATCGGGCTCGACGCCGAGCCCCAGGAAGCTCAGCGCCGCTTCGGCCAGAATCGCGAATGCCAGCGACAGCGTCGTCTGCACGATCAGCGGCGCGCTGGCGTTGGGCAGCACGTGGCGCAGCATGATGCGCCCGTGCCGCAGCCCCAGCGCCCGGGCGGCCTCGATGAACGGCTGCCCCCGCACCTGCAGCACGGCGCCGCGGGCGATGCGCGCGAAGATCGGCGTATAAACGATGCCGATCGCGATCATGACGTTACGCGTGCTGGCCCCCAGCACCGCCATGATCGCCAGTGCCAGCAGGATGTCCGGGAACGCCAGCAGCCCGTCGTTGATGCGCGACAGGATCGCGTCGATCCACCCACCGAAGTAACCCGCCAACAGGCCGATGATCGTGCCGGCCGTCAGCGCGATCGCGACCGACACCAGCCCCACCTGCAGCGACGTTCGGGCCCCGTAGATCACCCGGCTCAGGATATCGCGCCCGAACGCATCAGCCCCAAACCAGTGCGCGGCGCTGGGCCCCGCGAGCGCCGCATCAGCGTCCATCGCGTAGGGGTCGTATGGCGACACGATCGGCGCCGCCATGGCGAGCAGCGTGACCACCGCAATCACCACAGCCCCCGCGATTGCAAGCTTATTGCCGCGGAAGAGCGTGGTGAGGTTGTTGATCCTCTTGGTCATACGGCTATTTTTTTAGAACTGGCTAAGGCTGATCCGATCCCTCTCCCGGTACTCCGGGAGAGGTTAGGTGAGGGTGATTTCGAATGACGAACGATGTCAGCAGTTCCAAATCACCCTCACCTAACCTCTCCCATGGGTACATGGGAGAGAGACAAGACAATCGCTCCCGTTCATATCTAATCATTCCGCGCCTCCGGCCGCTGCAACGCAGTCACGATCCATTGCGACAGCGCGCTAACGATCGCCGTGTCGTCAGCCGAATCCAGCGCATGACCCACATCCGGAACGGGCAGCCACTGCTTCGGCTCCGACGTCAGTTCAAACATCTGCTGGGCCACCTTCAGCGGTGTAGCGAGATCGAGCGCGCCGTGCACGTACAGCATTGCGCATCGCGGCCCCAGGTGCGGCAGGTATTCCTCGGCATCCTCAAACGCGACGGCCGACAGCAGCGCACACGCCCCTACGTCCGGCGACAACAGCGCCACCTGCACCGCGCTGGCGCTCGACAGCGAGTGCGCAACCAGCGCGACCGGTGCCGCATCGCACTCGTCCAGAAACGCCATCGCCCCCAGCACGTCCAGCACGCACTCGTGAAAGTCATCGGGCGTGCGGAACGATAGTTCGACGCAGGCCACGCCGGCGGTCACCAGCGCCTTGCACACCGCCGGATACAACTGCCCACCCGCGGGGCGCGGTTGGCCTTCCTCGGCGCTGCCGACGAAGATCGCCCCGCCGACGGTTGTTGCGCCCGCGGCGGCATAGTAGCGCAACGCAATGTCGCCGCGCGTGGTGACGATCGTCACGGCCTCAGCGCCGATGGCATCGGGCGTGCCGCGGATGAAGCGTTCCAACGACAGTTGGGCATCGACCGCGTTCTGTTCGGCCATGGGTATGTCTCCGCTCGATCACTTGCCACCATACGAGATGCGCGGGTCAAGCTTGGCGTACAGCAGGTCGACCAGCAGATTCACCATCACGAATGCCACCGCGACGAACAGCACCGTGCCCTGCAGCAGCGCGTAATCACGGCTGGTGATCGCCTGCAGCGCCAACCGGCCCAGGCCCGGCAGCGCGAAGACCTGTTCGATGACGACCGAACCGCCCAGCAGGTAACCCGCCTGCAGGCCGATCACCGTTACCACCGGCACCAGCGCGTTGCGCAGCGCATGGCGGACCAGCACGGCCCGCTCGCCGAGGCCCTTGGCGCGGGCGGTGCGCACGTAGTCCTGCCGCACGACCTCCAGCACCGCCGACCGCGCCGTGCGCATCACCACCGCCGCCACCGCCGTGCCGAGCGCCAGGCCCGGCAGCAGCATTCGCCGGAGGTTCTCGATCGGGTCTTCCCACAACGGCACGAATCGTCCTGATGGCAACCAGCCGAGCCGCAGCGAGACGAACAAGATCAGGATCGTGCCCAGCCAGAACCCCGGCACGCTGATGCCCAGCAGCCCCACCATTCGAGCCGCGTGATCGACAAACCGCCCTGGCCGAATCGCGCTGGCAATGCCCAGCGGCACGCCGACGAAGATTGCAAACAAGATGCCGATGGCCGTCAGTTCCAGCGTAACCGGCAGGCGTTCGATCATCGCGCGCAGCACCGGTTGGCCGGTGAAAAACGATTCGCCAAGGTCGCCGCGTACCGCCCGCGACACCCACGCCACGTACTGCATCGGCAGCGGCCGATCGAGCGCGTACCGCTCGCGCAGCACCGCGGCCTGCTGCTCGTTGTAGCCCGGGCCGAGCAGGATGGTGACCGGGTCGCCCGGCACCAGCCGCACGAGCGCGAACGCCACGATCGACACACCAAGCAGAACGGGAATCGCCGCCAGCAGGCGTTTGATGATGTAGGTGCTCATGGCGCACCGCCCCTCAGGGTTCTCGCCGCTGCCCGCACGTTGGCGCGACGTTTGCTCGGCTTGCATTCGCCATACGCGAGCGTGAGCGAACTGGTTGTTTCACGGAGCCTCACCATATGTCCAACCTGCTGATCATTGACGACGACCCGACCACCTGCACGCCCCTGGTTCGCCTGCTGAACAACGCCGGCCACGCCGCCCATTGCGCGTCGGGGCCCGTGCAAGCGATGAAGCACCTTAGGAACGGCAACCTCGATCTGGTCCTGCTCGACCTATCGATGCCCGGCCTCGACGGGTTCGACCTGCTTCAAGCCCTGTCCGAAGAGCCGCGCTACGCGAAGGTGCCCGTGGCGGTCTATTCCGGGACGGACGACCCGGCGACCGTGGCGCAGGCGATGCGCCTCGGGGCGCGGGATTTCCTGACCAAGGGGATGACCTGGGACCAGTTGTCGCAGCGAATCGACGCACTGCTGCACGATCCCCCTGAATCCCCTGCCGACCAAGATCAGCCGCCTCAACAGCGGGCGTAACGATCAGGCCGCTGCCGTCCAACGCCGCGTCGCGCAGGAAGATCGTGCTGGCGGTCGGGTGAACCACGAACCCACCCACCGCCGGCAGCGCGGCCGACGCCTGATCGTTCGCATACAGGAAGACCATCGGCGCCTCGTCGGTAATGATGCGCTGCGCCTCTGCGTACACGCGCTGCCGCGCGGCGCGGTCGGTCGTGCGGCGGCCCTCCTCCAGCAGCGCGTCGACGCGCGCGTTGTTGTACGACTGCTGGTTCCACATGCCCTTCGAGTGGAACAGCTCGTACGTCCATTCATCCGGATCGACGAAGCCCACCCAGCCGACCACGGTTAAATCGAAGTCGTGCTTGCCCAGCGCCTCGAAGAAGACGCCCGACTCCTGCGCGAGCAGCTGCACTTCGATGCCGACGTCGCGCAGCTGCTGCTTCACCATCTGCCCCGCCGCCACCTGATAGGGAAACGCCGAGCCCACCTTGCAGATCAACTTTAGTTCGCCCGGTTGCACGCCCGCGGCCGTCAGTAGTTCGCGGGCCTTGTCCAGATCTCGCTGCGGGTAGATCGACAGCCCCGCGTGCGCCCAATGGCCCGGTGGAATCAGCCCGCCATCCAGCACCGTGGCGGCGCCGAGCTTCACCACGCGGTTGATCGCATCGCGGTCGATCGCCCAGGCGATCGCCTGCCGCACGCGCACGTCGTTCAACGGCTCGCGGGCGGTGTTGATGCCGACGTACTCCCAGAACGTGCCCGGCACCGCCGCCACGCTCACGTTCTTCGCCGGCCGCAGCACGCGCTCGTCGCGGCCGGTGACGTCGAGGATCAGGTCGATCTCGCCATTGCGCAGCGCGATCGTGCGCACGGTAGGGTCCGGCATCGGCAGGAAGACCACGCGCGACAATCGCGGCAGTCCCGGCACGTGATAGCCTTCGTGCCGTGCCATCGCCAGGTGCTGTTCCTTGCGCCATTCCACAAGTTTGAACGGCCCGCTGCCCGCAGCCACGCGATCGATGCTGCCGTCGTTGGCTTCCACCACATCGCGGTCGACGATCGCGTTCATCGGGTGGGCCACGTACGTCAGCAGCGGCGCGAACGGTTCGGCCAGCCGCAGCACGACCGTGTGCTCATCCGGCGTCTCGATCTCTTTCACTGCTGCGAAGTGCGCCGCCCGCACTTCCGACTCGCGGATGCGTTCGATGCTGTACTTCACGTCCGCGCTTGTCACCCGCCTGCCACTGTGGAACGTGGCGGCCCGGTTCAGGTGGAACGTGTACACAAGCCCGTCGGGCGACACCTCGTATCGCTCGGCGAGGTCCGGCTCCACCTCGCCATACTCCGGCGCGTAGCGCAGCAGCGTGCTGTAGAGGTTCTCGATCAGATGCATCGACGCCGCATCCGCCGCCTTGTGTGGGTCCAGCGTCTTGCCGTCATCCTGCAGCGCGACGACCAGCTCGCCCGCTTCCCGCCGCGCCGCTGCGTCTCGCGGGGCGCTCTCGCTGCGCCCGCAGCCCGCGAGCAGGAGCAGCGAGCTCGTGAAGAGAAAAGCGATGGCCATCACGTACCACGGGCGGCTCGCCCGTGTCTTTGCTTTGGAAAAAGAGAACACGGGCGGGCCGCCCGTGGTACGGTTGAGAGCCGCGTTCTCGGGATGTGTGATCGCCATCGTGCACATCCTTCACATCGGTTGCGTCGGGAACCCCTTCAACGGCCCCAGGTCCTTCCGATCGCGCCCGAACGTCAGCGGGCTTTGCACGTACACGCTGGCCAGTTCCGCCACGGCCCGCAGCGCGCTCACGTGCGTGCGCTCGTAGCCGTGCGACGCGTCGACGCCGAAGCACATCAGCGCGGTGCGGATGTCGCTGCCCGCCTCGGTGGCGCTGGCGGCGTCCGATCGGTAATAGCGGAAGACGTCGGGCTTGGCAGCGATGTCGTGGCCGCCCGCCAGCTGCAGCAGTTTGCGCGACAGGTGGTAGTCGAACGGGCCGCTCAGGTCCATCATGCAGACGGTCACGCTGAACTCGTCGCACGCCTGCCCCGGGCCGGGCGTGGCGTTGTCCACCGCCACCATCTCCGCCACGTGCCCGTGCAGCACCGCCGACGCGCCGCTGCCCACCTCTTCGCTCAGCGTGAACAGCAGGTAACAGTCGAACGGCAGCGTGACCTTCGCCTTCACCACCGCCTTCGCCGCCGCCAGCAGACAGGCCACGCCGGCCTTGTCGTCGAGGTGGCGCGAGTTCACGAACCCGTTGTCCAGCATCTCGGTGCCCGAGTCGATGCCGACGAAGTCCCCCACGTCCACGTTCAACCGCTTCAGGTCGGCCGCGTTCTCACAGCGGGCGTCGACGCGAATCTCCACGTGCTGCCAGCTCGTCGGCTGCTCGTCGATCTCGCGGTTGAAGATGTGCCCGCTGGCCTTCAACGGCAGGATCGTGCCGCGCAGCGGATCGCGCCCGGTGAAGATCGTCACCCGCGCCCCCTCGGCAAACCGGCTCGACCAGGTGCCGATCGGCATCACCTCAACGCGCCCGTTTGCTTTGAGCCCCTTCACCATCGCCCCCAGCGTGTCGACGTGCGCCACCAGCGCCCGCGCCGGCTCCTTCACCGTGCCCGCCAGCGTCGCGCGAATCGCCCCGCGGCGCGTCAGCTCGAACGGCACGCCCAGCGCGTCCAGCTCCTGCCCCACGAAGTGGACCACCTGGTCCGTGTACCCCGACGGGCTGGGGATCTCCAGCAGCTTCAGCATCGTGCTGGTCAGGTAGTCCATGTCGATCGGCAGCTTCTTCATCGCGATGCGTTGCTCCCGTGGAAAGTTCGACGACGCCGCCGCCACGACCCGATCGCCCCGACCGCGCCGCTCACCCGCACCCTCGTCGGTTGATCCTACTGACATGCCCCCCGCTTCACAGCGCCCGTTTTACGCTTCGCGCAGCCGCCCGTCGCCCGCGGTGCGCTGCGGCGAGTTGGGCTGCGGCTTTGTTAGGAAGCGGAATGAACGCCAAGACGCCAAGAACGCCAAGTGAAGAAACGCCAAGAGAATTGACTTCTCTCTTCTTTCCGACCTTGGCGTCTTGGCGTTCAGCGTAGGGTGGGGTTCATCCCCACCAGTTGGTTCTGCTCGAAAGACGGTGGGGATCAACCCCACCCTACAGGACTTCTCTCACCGGGCGAATGGTCCGCAGGCGTACCGGCGGGCCCTACAGGATCGTTATGTGCCGGCCGGTGGCCAGGGACTCGGTGGCTCAGGCGGTTCGCCGCGCTGATCATACTCTCCGTCCGTCACCCAGAGCCATGCGTTCGCGGGCACGCCCGGCAGCATCCTGGTCAGCGCCAGCGCTTTGATCGCCACGGCCGTGATCCCCATGACGTGCCGGTACAACTCGTAGCGCCGAACCCCGCTGCCCGGGCATGGATCGCGGAGTTCAAGCCCGAGCGACAGCGCTTGCGTCAGAAGCGGCTTGTCGGGGATTTCCTGCATTGAGTACCTGACCACCCACGGCCGCGCGTCCTCTCCTGAACCGTTGTAGAGGTCGACTTCGTGGCCGGAATCGATGTGAACGAGCGTGCATCCGCCTCGCTGCCTAAGCGCCGCCACCACTTCGTCCACCTGCAACTGTTCGTTACTCAAAGTCATGGAGCTCCGGGCAAATGACTTTCCATCAACGGAACGGAGCCATCGTGCCACACGCCGTGCGCAGTCACGTAGCGTCCTCTGGTACTCTGCGGACCGCTTCCCTCACCGAGGGACCTATCCTTGGTCCGTCGACGCGCTTTCCAGCCAGCGTTCGAAGAATGTTCGTTGCTCCTCAACGGGCACCGGGTCTACATCCGGGCCCACGTCGAGAATGCCGACCAGGTCCTTCATCCGCGCAGGCTTTCCCAGCGTTAAGCGGTACGCCTTCAGGCCCGCTCCCATGTCCCGAGCCATGCCCGACGGGAACACGTTTCGCGACGCGCCGTAGCAGACGGGCCTGAGCTTCCGCTGGGCCAGTTGTCCACGTATGTCCGCTAGCGCCTCGAAGTAATCGGACGCCTCGGCCCGCAAGCGTTCTCGCGCGAAGTCCAGTGTGAGCACGCAAGCCTCAGACTCATGATCCAACTCGAACACGCCCTCAAGGGCGGACCCATCGTCCGCGACTAGCTTGATGTTGACTCGTTCAAGGTCTGCCATGTGGCACCGCCCAAGATTATCCGGCCGGCGGCCGGTGGCGAGGATTGTACTCCTCCCTTGACGTTCGGCCGGCGCTCAAGGGAAATTCTGCCGTCCAGACCGCGGGGTGTAGGGCATCGTCGTTGCGGGGCCGGAGCGGATCGTGAACGTGACGTTGTCGTCGGCGCCGAGGTGGCCGTCCACGGTGCCGGGCGCGCCGTTGAGGGTGTAGTCGAACGTGAAGCGTGACTCGTCGGCCGGGTCGAGTTGCCCCGCCAGGATCGTCACGCGGTCGGTCGGGGCGAGCGTCAAGCGGTTCATGCCGTACCACAATTGCTTGGGCCGCGCTGCGGCTTGGAACGTGGCGCGCGTCCGCACATCGTAGGTCGGAAACAGGGCGTTTCGCGAGCCGTCTGGCTGTGTACCGTACTGGCCACCATTCAGATTGATCAACCGCCACGGCCCGCCGGGCACCCGCCGCAGGCCGATCGGCGCCATGCCCGAGCGGTAGCTCACTTCGAGCTGCTGCGGGTCGCTGTACGACGCCGACAGTCGCGCGACGGTCGGCATCCCCGTCCCGCCGCCGTCCGCGGTGCGCAGCTCGTACTGCGCTTGTCCCGTCAACCGCGCGATCTCTGCCGGTTCCTCGCTGTAGAGGACCGCGCCCGGCGGCGCGATCACGGCTTCCACCTTCCGCTGCCCGTCATAGGCCACCCAGTGCGGCCGGCCCCGCTCCACCACCCGCGGCGTCACCATCTTCACCGCCATCACGCCCGCCACCAACACCGTCACCCCGATCGCCGCGCGCCGAAGGTTCCGCCGCATCGGCCGCACGGGCGGCGTGCCGTAGTCCAGTTCCACCTTCTGCCGAACGGGGTTCATGCGATGATACTAACACGTTGTGCGCCACAACGACGGATGCAACGAGCCACCTAGAGCAGGGCGCATCTTGGTGTAGCGACCCGTCTGGGGGCCACAGGTCGGCGTACTCGCAGACCTGTGTCGTCCTGTGCGACCGAAGACACAGGTCTCGGCGTACCGCGACCTGTGGCACCCGCTACATCAAGACGTGCTCGGCTCTAAAGGCCGCGAGGGCGCGTGCGGCGCGTAGGGGCGCATGGGCGTGGTGGGCGTCGTCGTGTGGGTGGCGACCGGGTGGGCTTCGATGGTTGGGATGGGGAGGTTCGTGACGCGCTTGTTCGTGCGGGCCACGAACGCGTTCATGCGCGTGACGGACGTGTTCGTGCGCGTGACGAACGTGTTCGTGCGCGTAACCAACCTGTTCGTGCGCGTGACGGACATGTTCGTGCGCGCGACCAACCTGTTCGTGCGCGTGACCAACCTGTTCGTGCGCGTTGCCAACGTGTTCCTGCGCGTGACGGACATGTTCGTGCGCGTGACGGACATGTTCGTGCGCGTGACCAACCTGTTCGTGCGCGTGACCAACGCGTTCGTGCGCGCGACGGACGTGTTCGGGGTGGTGGCGGGCCCGTTCGCGTGGGTGGCCGGCGTGAACGGGGTGGGCGTGGGCGAGAACGGTGTGGCGGGCGGCGGGTTCGCGTGGAGGGGCGGTGGGTTCGGGGTGGGGCTGGGCGTGTGCGGGGCGACTGGCGGCGGGCACGTGACGAGCGCCGGGGGGAAGGGGTTGGCGACGGGCGAGATCGAGTTGGCGGTGGAAACGCGCGGCTCGGGGGCGGCGCCGTTGGCTCGGCGGCCGAGCCTCGAGGCTCGGCCGCCGGGCTGGAGGCGGTGGCCAGCGCGTGGCAGCCATGGCGCGATTTCGAACGGCGCTGCGGGCGGGCGGCCGGGCCGGGCCGACGGGCGGTGGGCGGAGCGCGGCAGCGCGGGGCTGGGCGGGCGATGTCGCGAGGCGAGCGGCGCGAGCGCCGAGGCTCGAATCGTGTATCGGACGTGCCGGTGGAGGGCGATGGCGTTTGTGGCCGATGAACAGGGGCAGGGCTGCGCCGCCGCGATGGGCGATCGGCGGGCGGGCGCGAGGAACATCCGATAAACGAACGGGAGCCGCATGTCGAAGAAGTTCATTCCGAACGGCGATCAGGACTTCGCCGCGATGGCCGGGCACGTCATGCGCACGGTGGCGGGCGACGCCGAGGCGTACCACGTGACGCGCGAGGATGCCGAGGAACTGACGGCCGTGGTGACGCGATACGCCGCGGCGCTGCAGGCCACCAAGATGGGCGAGCGGTCGTCGGTGGCCACGCGCGCCAAGGAGGACGCCCGCGTCGCGGCCGAGCAGGTCATCCGCAGGATCGCCGGCTACATTCGTGGCAACCCGCGCGTCCCCCCGCTGACCAAGTACAAGCTGTTCTTGCGCGATCGCGCGGCCAAGGCCAAGCAACTGCCCTGCCCGCAGGAGCCGCCGCGGCTGCGCTTCGTGCGGGCGCTGCACGAGGCCGGCGCTGCGGTGCCGGTGCACGAGTTGAAGTTCGAATCGCTGGAACACGGCGTCGCCAAACCGGCCGGCGCGGTGCGGCTGGAGTTGTTCGTGGACCTGGTGCCGCCGGAGGAACCGATCCCCGCGCACCCGGGCGCGAACCTGGCGGGCCGGCCGTGGTACCTGCGGTCGTTCACGCGGTCGCCGATCAAGCTGGTGCCGCCGATGGCGCGCGTGGCGATGCGGGTGGTCTACTGGGCGCGGTGGGCCGACTCGGTGGGCAACGTGGGCCCGTTCAGCGCGACGGCGGTCGGGTGGATCGAGGGGGCGACGCACCACTACATGCCCACGCCGACGCACAACCGCCCGCAGCTGATGACCACCGACCCCACCGCCACCGGCCCCGCGACACGCGACCAGCGCTACATCGTGGCGGTGCTGGAAACGATCGACCGCGCGTTCGTGGCGAACGACGTGAAAGCATCGGCCCTGCCCGCGCCAACAACGCGCGAACCGCGGCAGTTGGAAGGCCCAACGGAAGACGCGCAGGCGGCGTGAGCGAAGGTGCCTCGCCGCTGCGCACGAACGCCTGGCGCCACGGCTTAGGCCTGACTGCGGCGGCGGCGGGCGAGCAGGGAGACGGCGGCAATGCCGAGCAGGCCCACGGTCGCCGGCTCGGGGACGGCGACGGTCGCCTGGCCCGAGAAGATCGTGGGCCCGCCGTTACCGTTGAAGCGGTACAGGCCGATCGTGCGGTTGTGGTTCCACTGGGACAGTTCGATCTGGGCGGGCATGACGTCGTTCGTGAGCACCGACGGGCCGTTCACGCCATCGAGCGACGACGTGCGCAGCCAGAAGATGAACGTCGAGTTGAGGCCGTCGTTCAGCGGGATGTCGCAGCGGATCTCGTCAAACTGGTGGTGCGTGGTGCCGTTGGAGACGTCGATCGTGCCGTTGCCGTAGCTGGCGTTGATGTTGCGCGACGGCACGGAGAGCGTGACGTTCTGCATGGCATTGTCGTAGATGCCCCACCAGTTGAACCCGTGGCTGTCGGCGACGCCGGTGTCGATGCTGAAGTTGACGTAGAACGTGTCGCCCACCTGCACGTCCTGGTACGCCGGGGGCAGCAGGCTGGGAATGCCAAGGAAACTGACGTCCGCCTGCAGGCGGTAATCGACGATCGCCGCCGACGCGACGTTGCCCAGACCGATGACGATGGCCGTAGCCGTAGCGAGCTTGCCGAACGGATGCATGTGTGTTAATGCTGTTTGTCGTCACGAGCGCACCCACGCGCCCGATGCCCCGCCTCCGTACCGGCCAGCAGTGGACGGGCACGAAGATAGCGGCAGAGTCCGCCGTTTCAAGCGCAAAGTCGGACTGAGGATCAACGACATCAGGAAGACGTTGATAAGGTGGCGAACCTATAGCAGCGCTGCGGCGGGCGATGGTTCGGCTGGTGAAGGCGCGGTGCATCTTCCAACGATGGCGCGCGCCGCGGTGAAGCTGGTGATGGGCTGGACGACGACGGTGCGCTGATCGGCCTACATCATCGACGGGCGCTGGTGGACGCGGTTGCGCTTCCACAGCATGACGGCGGTCGACAGGACAAGAACCAGCGCGACCTCGATGATCCACCTTATGGCGGCCTGGCCGGCGAGTTGCCATTCGCCGGCCACCAGGGCCATGCCGAACAGCGACAGCGTGGGGACGAGTGCCAAGGCGATCATCACGCCGCCCGTGAGCAACGCGCGGCCAGCCGCCACCAGCACCGCGCCCCCTACCGCGGCCACGACGCTGGAGGCGATGCTGGGGAAGGTGACGGTCGACCAGTAGGTGACCAGCGAGGCGGCGGGCAGGTAGGTGTCGCCGGTGAGCAGCGGTTGGCCGGCCAACCGCAGCACGGCGGCGGCGGCGATCGCCGAGAGCAGGAGCGTGGCGTAGGCGATCGCGGCGTCCTTCAACCCGCGCTGCCACGCGCGGCTCTGCGCGACGATGCCGAGGCCGATGCGCGTCAGCGGTTCGAAGCCCGGCGCGATCAGCATCGCGCCGACGACCACGTGCACCGCGCCTGTGGCGATGCCCATCACCGCCACCACGCCCGCCACCGCCATCACCGTGACGCCGTTGGCGGTCATGTTGCTCTCGCGCGCCATGGCCGATTCCATCTCTTCCCACGTGCACTCGGTGTCGTCGCGCGCCACGCGCTCGATAAGCTGTGGCGCGACGACGCTAACGGGCGAGTTGGTGACGATCGTGGTGCCCGCGTCGCGGCCGATGCCGGCGCTTTGCAGCAGGCGCACGAGGCCGTGCAGGCGCGTGTCGAGAATCTCCAGGCTGATTAGGTCGCCCGGTTCCTTCACCGACGCGCCGGGGAAGTGCCGCACGGCGATCACGCCGTCCATGTCCTTCACCTGCGCGATGAGCCCGGGTGCCCGCTCGGAAGGCACGCTAATATCTACGGTTCTAGGCATGCGTTCATTGCTCCTGCCGCGCTGCGGCGTTGTTGCCGAAACGCGCGAATTGCCGTGGCCGGCTTTCGTTTAGCCACAGCGCGGTGACCACGGCCGCGCCTAGAGCGTGTTCAGAGACTCGCTTGGGTGCCACGGTTTGGTACTCCAAGCCGTGCTGGCCCACGAGGAACACGGCTTGGAGTACCAAACCGTGGCACCCAGCGCCGTCAGGCCCACGTTGCCGACCCCGAAGGTGCATAACACGCCCTACATTCCCGCCACGGCCCACAACAGCGTCGTGGTGGCGACGATGCCGAGGGCCACCGCCCAGAAGCGGCTCTGCTGGTCGGGCGGGATCTCTTCCTTGATCACGTTGAAGATGACCACGCCCGCCAGCACGCCGAGCAACAAGTGGAACGCGAAGTCGGGCAGTTCGGTCGCGTAGCCGACAAGCGCGCCGGCGACGGTGGACGCAGCCAGGATCCAGCGGCCGCGCATCGCGTAGAGCGAGCGGTAGTCGCGCTCCAGCCCCACGGCGATGCCGCTGAAGTGCGTGGCCATCACGATGCCCAGCACGGCCACGGCCGTCACGGTCTGCTTGCCCTCGTCGAACAGCAGGTAACCGATGAGCGCGGTGTAGACGGCCATCACCCCCATGTGCAGCCAGAAGACCCAGTTGGCGGCGCGCTCCTCGGCGGCGCGGCCGCCGGCGCCGGGGCGCATCTGCCGGGTGCCCTTGGCGGCCCGTTCGATGCCGAACACGAGGGCCGCGCCAACGAGGGCGACGAGGAACAACAGGTGTTCCTCAAGCCACGTCGACAGGGTGTGGTGCTCGCGCACCTTCTGCTGCGCATGGGTGAGTTCCGGTAACAGCCGCAGGAAGACGTACCCGATCGCCATGCCGCCGGCGAACGACAACCACCTGCTGCGCGGCGTGCCGCGCAGCGCGTCGATGCCTGCCGCCACGATCAGCACGATCGCCAACACCGCCGTTGCGATGAAGGCCACGACCATGACCATGCGTAGCCACCTTTCACTGAACGAGAGGACACCAGCGCGAGCGGGCCGCATCTGGGCGACTGCGCTGCCCGGTGGGATGCCGTGGCACACAGCCTACTCTGGCGCGGCCGTCATCATCTGCGGAAAGAGCAGGTCGACGAAGCGCTCGGCGGTGGGCTGCGGTTCGTGGTTGGCCAGGCCGGGGCGCTCGTTGGCTTCGATGATGACGTAGTCGGGGCCGTCGACGGCGGGTACGAGGAAGTCCAAACCGGTGACGGGGATGTCGATCGCGCGGGCGGCGCGCTCGGCGGCGTCGGCGAGCACGGGGTGCAGCTGCGCGGTGACGTCGTGGATCGTGCCGCCGGTGTGCAGGTTGGCGGCCTTGCGCACGGGCAGGACGACGCCGTCGGGCAGGACGCTCGTCATCTCGTAGCCGCCGGCGCGGACGCAGCGGTCGGTCTCGGCGTCCATGGGCACGCGGCTCTCGCCGCCGGTGGCGGCCATGCGGCGTTTCGTGTGCTGCTCGATCAACTCTCGCACGGTGTGACGGCCATCCCCCACCACCTGCGCGGGCCTGCGAATGGCGGCGGCGACGACCTTGAAGCCGATCACGACGATGCGCAGGTCGACGCCCTCGCAGAACTGTTCGAGGACGACGTCCTGGCATTCCTGGCGGGCGAGCTCGATGGCGGCATCGAGGTCGGCCGGCGTGCGGAGGTCGACCGAGATGCCGCGCCCCTGCTCGCCTCGCGCGGGCTTGACGACGACGCGCTTGAAGCGGTCGAGGAACGCGTGGTTGTCGCTCGGCAGGCCGGCCATCTGCTGCACGGGCACGCGTAGGCCGGCCTTGTCCAGCAGGCGCAGCGTGCAGCGCTTGTCGTCGCAGCGGCTCATGGCGACGGCGCTGGTGAGCTCGGACAAACTCTCGCGGCAGACGATGCGCCGCCCGCCGCAGGTGAGCGCAAAGTAGTTGGCTTCCTCGTCGAGCACCTCCACGCCAATGCCGCGCCGGCGGGCCTCGTCGACGATGATGCGCGCGTAGGGGTTGAGCTTCGCCTCGGGCTGGGCGGGCACGAACAGCGATTCGTTGATCGCGTTCTTGCGCTTCAGGCAGAAGACGGGGACGCGCTCGAAGCCGACGCGCTCGTAGAGCCCGATGGCGCGCGTGTTGTCGTGCATCACCGACAGGTCGACGTACGCGCGGCCCGCGGCGGCGTAGCGGTCGACCATGTGCTGCACGAGCGCGCGGCCGATGCCCGGGCACGACGCCTGCGGGTCGACCGCGATCGACCAGAGGCTGGCGCCGTTTTCGGCATCGGCAAACGCGCGGCGGTGATCGACGCCGGCGGCGCTGCCGACGATCTCACCGGTGTGCGGGTCCTCGGCGACGATGAACTGCACGGCGCGGTCGGCGTGGCGGGCGGCGGCGATGTAGTCGGGGTCGACCTTCACCATGTGCCGCGTGCCGTAGATGCGGTTGATCTCGGCGGCGTCGCCGATCGACCGCGCCGGGCGGATGAGCAGCGACGAGGGCGACTCGGCCTGCCGTTGGTAGCGGTGCAGCCAGAGGCGGTACGTGTGCGAGGGGTCGAGGAACAGCTCGTGCGGGGCCATGGAGACCAGCACGTGCGGGTCGCGCACGTAGAACGCGACGTCGCGCTTCCCGACGCCCTCGGCCAGAATGGTCGAAAGCAGCGCGTCGTTATCGGCGAACGTGTGCGCGAAGATCAACCGGCCCCACCCCATGTCGACGACCACGTCCTGCTGCGCGCCGGCCGGCTCGGGCGGGCGCAGCCAGTTCAGGATCGACGGCCCCACCTGCGCCAGCGGGTCGACGGTGGCCGGATCGTTGATGTTGGAAGCGCCGTGTGACATGTCGGCCATCGCCATCGCTTACAACCCCTGCAATTGCAGCCACAGTTCCAGCGACGCCATCTGCCAGAGCTTCGAACCCCGCAACGGCGTGATGTGTCGCTCGGGCTCGCGCAGCAGCATTTGCACGTAGTCCGGCTTGAACAGTTGACGCTCGCGCGCCTGCTTCGATTCGAGCACGTCCCGCACCATCTCCAGGTACGGGCCCTTCAGGTATTTCAGGGCCGGCACGGGGAAGTAACCCTTAGGCCGATCGATGACGCCCGCGGGGATGACCTGCCGCGCGGCCTCCTTCAGCACGTACTTGCCCCCCTCCTTCACCTTGAACTCGGCCGGCACGCGGCCGGCCAGCTCGACCAACTCGTGATCGAGGAACGGCACGCGCGCCTCTAGGCCCCAGGCCATCGTCATGTTGTCGACGCGCTTCACCGGGTCGTCGACCAGCATGATCGACGTGTCGATGCGCAGCGCCTTGTTGATCGGACGATCGGCCCCGGGGCGGGCGAAGTGTTCGGCCAGAAAGGCCCGCGCGTGGTCCTTGGTGACGAAGCGGTCGTCGACGGCCTGGCCGTACTCGGCGAAGTCGCGATCGAAGAAGACGCGCGCGTAGTCGCTGGCGGCGTCGGTGCTGTTCATCAGCGGCGGGTACCAGTGATAGCCTGCGAAGACCTCGTCGGCCCCCTGCCCGCTCTGCACCACCTTCACGTGCCTGGCGACCTCCTGGCTGAGCAGGTAGAAGCCCATCGCGTCGTGGCTGACCATTGGCTCGCTCATCGCCGAGATGACCTCGCGAATCGCCGGCAGCGCGCGGCTGGAATCGATGAAGATCTTGTGGTGGTCGGTGGAGTAATGCTTGGCGATGATGTCGCTGTACTCGAACTCGTCCCCCTTCTCCTCGCCGACCGATTCGAAGCCGATCGAGAAGGTCTTCAGATCGCGCTGCCCCTGCTCGGCCAGCAGCCCGACCACAAGGCTGCTATCAAGCCCGCCCGACAGCAGCACGCCCACCGGCACGTCGGCGATCATGCGGCGCTTCACGGCGAGGCGCAGCGCGTCGAGCACGCTGTCGCGCCACTCGCCGAACGGGCGATCGTGCTCGTCGGGCCGCTGGTTGAAATTCGGTTCCCAATACGTGCGTTGGCGGCGCGAGCCGTCGGGCTCGATCGTCATCACCGTGGCGGGCGGCAGCTTGCGCACGCCCTTGAGGATGGTGAACGGCGCCGGCACGACGGCGTGGAACGTCATGTAACAGTGCAGGGCGACGGGGTCGATCGTGGTGTCGATCCCCCCCGCCGCCACCAGCGCGGGCAACGTGGAGGCGAAACGCAGCGCGCCATCGGGCAGCTCGCTGTAGTACAGCGGTTTAATGCCAAGGCGATCGCGCCCCATGATAGCGCGGCCAGTGTCGCGCTCCCAGATGCAGAACGCGAACATGCCGGCCAATCGGTCGACGAAGTTTTCGCCCCACGCGTGGTAGGCCTTCAGGATGACTTCCGTGTCGCCGGTGGAGAAGAAGCGATACCCCTTCTCCTGCAGTTCGCGGCGAAGCTCGGGGTAATTGTAAATCGCGCCATTGAAGACCAGTGCCAGTCCCAGTTCGGGGTCGACCATCGGCTGGGCGGCTTTGTCGGACAGATCGATGATCTTCAACCGGCGGTGACCGAACGCGACGTTCTTCTGCGCGTAAACGCCGGTGCCGTCGGGCCCGCGGCGGGTGAGGCGCTCGCTCATGCGCGTCACCGCGTCGGGCGTAGCCGAAGTCTCTCGTCGTAGTTCACCGCAGATTCCACACATGGGCTTGCCTTCGCCTTTCGGGCTCCGTTGGGTCGGTCGACTTGTGATCCGGATCGTTCGTACTACCAGAATGCTGGCGAGGGATGAACCCAAAAACAGGCCCGGCGGCGGCCTAATGTTTTGGGTGGCAGGCTCTAGGGAAATGCGAAACCGCACAACGTGCGGCCCCTGATGCTGCCGCTGTGCGCTCGTCGTCGCTGAATGCGACAGTATTATCGGTGGGAAACCACTAAACGTACCGCAGCAGGGCGCAGCGGGGTTCGCCGGCAGATGAGCCCGCCACTACCCTGAAGCCGATGCAAAAAAATTGTGAATAAGCGGCGACAGGTTCAGCCGGTGAGCGACGAATTCGATGCGCTATTGAGCGGTGACGGGCTGGGTGGTCGCGCCGGCGTTTCGCATTGTGTCGTGGGCGACCTGCTGCAGAAACGCCGCGTCGGCCGCTTCAACCTTCGCCGGCACGAACGTGTTGCCGACCGGGCTCTGGCCGAACAGGAACTCGTAGAACACGCACGCGCCCAGGTACGAGCCTTGCACGTTGGCGTGGAAGCCATCGAGCACGAAGCGATACGTGCCATCGAGCCTCTTGGCCCACCGCCAGCCGGCGTGCAGCGTGTGGACCTCGATCGGCACGAGCGGATAAGCGGGGTTGGCAAAGTTGAACGTCGAGTCCGGCTGGTACGTCCGGCTGGGATCGGTGACGGCGGTGTACATCGCATCGCCGACGGGCACGATGCGCAGGTCCAACCGATCGGCGAGGTTGTGATAGTTCCTGCGGATGGCCTCGTGCATCTTCTGCGGGTTCGACTTGCCATCCTTGAAGCGCGGGTGATCGAAGCGGTAGGCCCACGTCTGATGGATCAACACCTCAGCCTGGGGGGCGTGCTTCTTGATGTAGTCGTGCAGTTGGATCGCAAACGGGTAGTACGTTTCTTCGTTATCGCTGAGCGGGCTGGCCTGTTGGATGGTGACGTAGTCCCACTTGTCGCGTTCGAGCATCTGCCGAAGCGACGACTTGGGCTTGTTCGGACCGTTCGTGTAGAGCAGCCCGTTGGGGTCGGTCGGGTCGGCCTCGAACGCCTCTGCGTACTGCCAGTGCTTCTCGAGCGACGCGCCATTGGAATTGGCCCAACCGAGGATGACGGTGTTGCCATTGGCCTTGGCCAGATCGCGCAGGTATCGCGTCGAGTTGTACGCGAAGCTATTGCCCACGGTCAGCAGCCGGATCGTCCGCCCTTCGGTCGCGGCGGGCTGGGTGGCGGGCTCAGTGGTGGCCGGTTGCTGGGCGAATGCCGGCCCGCCGATCAGCAGGACGGCGAACAACGTGACGATGATGTTTTGAGCGCAACGCATCATGGTGCTGCGGTTCCTGAATGTGCGGCAGCCGATCGAAACTCAGATCGGTAGCCTGATCTACTCGATAGCCGACTTGATCAACGGCACAACGGCGTCGGCCCACTTCTGGTAGGCGGGGGTGGCCAGGTGCAGGTAGTCGGGCATCGTCTCCTTGCTGATCGTACCGTCGGGCTCCAGCAGTTGCTGGGTAATGTCAACGTAATGGATCGCCTTGCCGTCGGCCAGCTTGGCGATCCACTCGTTGGCGAGCGTTACCTTGCCGCGCACGGCATCGGTGGGCTTGGCGCTGCGCGGAAAGATGCCGGTGAGGATGATCTGCGCATCGGGCAGCTTCTCGCGCAGACGCTTCACGACCGCCTCGACGCCGTGCGCCACCTCCAGCGCGGCGTAACGGCCAGTGTTGTTCGTGCCGATCAGCAGGACGACGGCCTTGGGGTTCAGGCCATCCAGCGCGCCGTTGTCGATGCGCCACAGCACGTGTTGCGTCTGGTCGCCGCCGATGCCCAGGTTCAGCGGCCTCAGGGGCTTCAGCGTGTTTTCCCACACCGTCTTGCCCGCACTGCCCCAGGCGGCGGTGATGGAATCACCGAGGAATACGACCTGCGCGTCGGCCGTGTTCTTGGCGCGATCCAGCAGGTCCTGGTGCGACTTCATCCACTTCGGGTCGACCTCGCCACGCTTATCGGTGCGCGGCGACGCGACACCGGGATCTTCGGGCACGATCGACAGCGCCGAAGGCGTTTCGCCCGGTTGTTCACCCACCGGCAGGACGGCGATGCGGAAGTCGTAGCTGTAGCCGTCGGTGAGGTCGTGGCCATCGGGCCCGACGGCCACGTAAATCGTCTCGCCGCCGGTCACGTTGCCAAGGTTCACCGAGAACGTGCTCGGCTGTTCGGTCGACTTGAACGTGTCCTGTTGCTTCAGCTGATCGTTGAGGTAGATGCGAAGTTGCACCGTCTCGGCCGTCGTCGACGTTTCGGACGTCTTGCGGGCGTCGCGCAGGAGTTGGCCGTCGGTTACCCAGGCGACGCCGGTCTTACCGGCCGGAATGGTGTAGGCGGCGATCGCGTAGCGGTCGACCTTGTTCGGCGTCTGCGTCGCGCCGCGACCGGGGTGCCCGCCCCACTGGCGCATCGCCAGGTAAGCTGCCGGCGCTGGGGCGGGCAGCTTCTCGTCCGTGGGGGCGTAGGTCTTCTGATCTTCTGTCCACTTCAACGGTTCGTAGCTCTTCGCCGAGCCGATCTCGCCCTTGGCGTTCCACAGATAGGCCCAGCCAGCGGCAGGCTGCTTGGGTTCGAAGTCGCCACGGTAGCGGGCCAGCACCTCCGCTTCGGCCGCACTTGCGGTGGCAAGAGAAAGAGCGAACGCACAGGACGACACGATCAGACGAGCCTTCAACGACATACGCAACCTCCACAGACATGTTAACAAAGTTCTGCTGTACCACGGGCGGCTCGCCCGTGTCTTTCTTGTCGGAACAAAGACATGGGCAAGACGCCCATGGCACGGCCGGTCTGAAACGCCTCTTTCACTTTACCAGCCGAACTACTCCGCACTGGCCGGCGCGGCGCCCTTCAGGGTGAAACCGCTCTCGACGCCGCTCAGACCATTGGCATCGCGGCCGGTCGCCAGCGCCTTGGTGGCGGTGCCACCGTCGAGGTCGATCGTGTTGTTCTCGAACGTCGCGCCCTCCACCGCCGCTACGAAGACTGCCGCTGCCGGGTCGACACCGAAGCGCTTGCCCGACACGGTCGGCCCCATGCTCCACGGCGCGACGATCGTGTTGTCCTTCACCACCAGGTTCGTGGCGGACGACAGGAACATCGCCAGGCCAGCGGGGTTCTCGATGCGGTTGTTCTCGATCACGATATTGGCGTTCTCGGCCGCCGATAGCTCGCGGTCGAGCGTGAGCGAGCGCACGACGATCGCCGCGATGTCGGCGAAGTTGGCGTTGCGGCGCCCCTCGCCGCCACGGCCCGTGCCGCGGATCGTGTTGTTGCGCACGACGACGTTCTTGACGTAATCGCTGCCCAGCCAGACCGACAACTCGGGCCCGAGCGTGATGCCGGCGAAGTTGATGTCCTCGACGGTGTTGTTCTCGATCACGCCGTCGCCCGCCTTAATCTGAATGCCGCGGGCACGGTGAAACCGGCAGGTGTTGTTGCGGATGACGTACCCATTGCCGATGCGCTGCGGTGAGGTGATCAGATCGCCCACCTCGATCGCCGTCGGCCGATCGATGCTAACGGTGTAGAACTTGCGCCCCTTCTGGTCAACGCGGTACGTCTCCCAGAGCTTGTCGACCGCTTCCGACTCGCTCGCGGCCGCGGGCTCGGTCTTGGTCACCTTCGCGGTGGCCTTCACCTTGTAGGTCTTGCCGTCGACGATCGTCAGGTCATCGCCCACCTCGAAGGGCAGCTCGAACTTGGGCGACAGCGTGATCTGCTCACCGCCCGAGGCCGCGGTGGCCAGGGCGTAGGTGCCGTGGATGGCGATCGAGTCGTCGCCCATCCATTCGAACAGGCTGTCTTCAACGATCGGCCCTTTGGTCACGGCCGACGAGTGGAAGCCGTCGGCGTTCAGGCTGTGCAGACGCGGCGCGGTAGCGCCGGTGGGCGCGGGGCCGCGCGTCACCGTGAGCTTGAAGCGGTTACCCCCCCTTGCCGCTGGCCTCGTGCATGCCGATGCCACCGGCGGCATAGATGGTGATGCCGTCGACGTTCGTGTTCTCGCAGTAGTTCAACCGCACCGCCGACGATGTCCGCCGGCTGATGACGATGCGATCGCCCGCGACGCCGTTGTTACGCTTGAAGCTCTCGGGCGTGGCAAAGGTGAGGCGCACCGTGAGCGGCTCGACGATCTCGAACTTGCTCGGGTACATGTCGAACGCGTCGGTCTTCCACTTGCCCGATTCCCCGTCAAACAAGTACGCCGCCATGCGGCCACCGACGAACGTGTTGTCCGACCCGGCGAAGAACGTCGGGTCGGGCAGGTAGCCGTCGTCGATCTTGATCAGGTACGCGTTCCTGTCCGGCTCGGCGGCCACGATCGTGCCCTGCGTGAAGGGCAGCGGTTCGTAGTCGATCTTGAAGCCGCGCAGCGTCAGGCCGTTGCAGCGGTTGAAGTAGATGCCGTTCTTCTCGGGGTCGGTGAAGATCAGCGTGGCGCCCTCGCCGGCAATCTCGAGGTTCTGGGCCCCTTCGAAGACCAGATGGGCGGGCGCTTTCGGGTCGAGCGGCTGTATGCGGTGTTCGCCGGCGGGAATGACGACCTTCGCATGCTTGGCGGCAATGGCATCGTTGATGAGCTTGCGCACGTCCAGCTCCGCTGCGCTCGCGGCGACGGCTTGGCTGAGGCTGATGAGGGCGGTGAGGCCGATCGACAGAAGGTTCAATCGCATGATGGATTCCCTGTAGCGTGATTATACGTCAGGTGAGCGGCGCAGGGGGCCGCACGGCGGGGGCTCCCGGGGGGGGGGAAAAGAGCACACCCGCGCGTGCGGCTTGTCTGCGACCAGACGAACTTGCCTACCGATAGCCCGGCAGGAACTCCTTCTCGGCCTCGAACATCTCCAGCGCCATATCGCGAATCTGCTGCGGCGTGCAAACCGCCTGCGTAAGTGGGTCCAGCATGAGCGCGTGCACCGCCGCTTCCACGCCGCGCTCGATGCAGGCCGTGGCGGCCAGGTCGAACATGCGCATGTTGCTGTCGCACACTGCCGCCATCTGGGCCGGCAGCGCGCCGTAGCGGGTCGGGTGGATGCCGTTGCGATCGACCAGGCAGGCGACCTCAACGCAACCGTCGGCCGGCAGGTTGGTGATGAGCTGCCCACGGCCGGTGCCGTCGTTGTTCATCACGTTGCCGTGGATGCGCACTGGGGCGTCCTTTTCCCGACCCTCAATGATCCAGCTGGCATATTCCCAGCTACGCGGCCAACCGACCGGCGACTCGCCACGCACCATTTTCATGCGGCCCTCGTCGGCAGTGGTGCGCCACGTTGGCCAGCCACTGGCGTAGAACCGACTGCCGCCGCAATAGCCGGGGCCGGCGTACTTCTTCAGCGCGTCGGCGTTCTTGCGGTAGTACGGCAGGTACTCGGATAGGTGGCCGCTGCTCTCGGTGATGAAGGCGCCGAACTGCAGCATCATGTCCTTGCGGATCCAGTCGGGCCGGTCCTTCTCATGCTCGGCGACGACGCCGCTGGCCATTTCCTGCCTCGCCATCTCCATCAGGCGCGGGTAGAGGTTCTGACCGTCGTGCTCCAGCGTCGTGTACCACGCCAGGTGGTTGATGCCGGCGCACTCCCAGGTCATCTCGTCGTACGCGATGCCGGCGCGCTTGGCCAGCACGTGCCCGGTGTGCTGCACGCTGTGGCACAGCCCCACCACGTCCACCTTCGGCACCGCCCGCCCGGCGGCCAGGCAGAGGATGTTCATGGGGTTCGTGTAGTTCAGGATAATCGCGCCTGGACACAGCCGTTCCACGTCGCGGCAGATGTCGAGGAATACCGGCACGGTGCGCAGCGCCTTGAACAGCCCACCCGGTCCGATCGTGTCGCCGATGCACTGGTCGATGCCGTACTTCAGCGGGATGTCGTTGTCCCACTTCACGCAATCGACGCCCGACACCTCGATGCAGTTCACGATGTAGTGACTGCCCGGCAGCGCCTCAGTGCGGTCGACCGTCGAGCTGATCGTCCAGCCGGTCTTCTCTTCCTGGCGAATCAGGCGCTCGAGCACCTGGTGCATGGTGGACAGCCGGTCGCGGTCGATGTCGACGAGCACGACGTGACCGCGTTCGGCGCCGGGCATGTGCAGCAGATCGCTGACGAGCCGCGGCGTGAAGCCCGAGCCGGCGCCGAGCATGGTGACCTTGATCGCCCGGTTGAACTTGCCCGGCAGGCCCTGAGTTTGCTCAGCGGCCTGCGTGTGGGCGGCGTGACCGTTGGCGTTGGCCTTGTCCTTCACGGGGGCAAGGCGGCGTTCTTCCTCAACACTAATGGCGGACATTGGAGATTTCCCTGTTTAAGTAACGAACTCGGACGCGCTGCGTGCTCGCGTTACCGGCGACGACGCGCCAGCAACCCACACGCGGCCACGCCAATCAGACCGAGCGACGTAGGCTCGGGGACGGCGGTAAAACTCATGTTGTCCACGTAGATCTGACCCGTGCCGCCCTGCGGAAGCACGATGCCCATTGCGTCGGTCGGCGTCGCGCCGGCGAGCGCGCCTCCCTTGAACTCGAATTCAGACCCCTGGGGTAGCGACCGCGTGAATGCCACGCTGGACGAGTCGGAGAGCCGGGTAACCGCGCCATCCACCACGCCGCTGCCACCGGTGAAGGTGAGCGAGAAGCGGTAGAACTCGTCGTTCGTGTCGTTGGCGGCGGCGTTGGCCGAGTCATACTGGCCGAAGTTGAAGCCACTGGCGAACGACGTACCGTCCCAACCGATCGCCGACGCCGCCGACGACTCGATCGTCGAGGCCGACGACAGCGCGTCATCCTTCGCCAGGGCCTTCAGGAACAATTCGTTGCCCGTCACGCCGTCGATGTTGGCGTAGCCCAAGCCGATCGTCATCGTGCGGGCACGGTTGACGCCGGCGAGCTGGTACTGGTCCTGCAACGTGACGCGGAACGTGCTGATGTTCGAACAGACGAACGAGTCGACGCGGAAATCGAACGTAGCGGTGAACGTCTTCTGGCTCGGCAGGCTGGTGTCGAACGACCCGAAGCGCGAAAAGTTCACGAAGCTGCTCGAGCTGATCGATGTCGAGGTATCCGATCCCGAGTAAGCCAGGCTTCCGGTCGTGTTGGTCACCGTCTGCGATATGCCGGTACCCGTACCCACGCTCCAGTCATTCCCGGCGGTAATGACGTAGTTCTGCTTCGGCGCAGATCCAACGGTGTCGTCGGAGAAATCCTCGGTCCACACCGTCGCGCCTTGCGCAACGCCCGTGCCGCTGAGGACGGCGATCGTCAAGGCCGCGTGAAACTTGCTCATCTGCATCATCGTTCCTGTCTCCTGAAGGGTTGATCGAAAACTTCTTAAGTCGTCGTGATGGCGACGGGCGCAAGTGCGACGGGTGTGCTTAAATCCGGCTACGGCGCAGGCACGGCCTGTGCAGCGATGGGATGAACCGCTCCGGTCGCCAGGGACGCAGTGGCGGCTTGAGAGTGTCGGCAGGCAGGTTCAACATTAGCTGGCTGCTCAACCTCATCCATCAACAGTCGGAGGATCTAGTTAGGGATTCCGAGCCCGCGACCACCACGAGAGCCGAGTGTTTTTGTACGCGTCGCGTGGATCTTCGAGCGTCGCGTGACCATCAACCCACAACACGGCCATCCGCTTGCCGTGATGGGAAAACTCGTTGTTCCCATAGGTGAACTGACCCCCGGGAGCGAGGTCGCCCAGCCCTAAGTAGCCGAGAGTCCCACCATAGGCTTGGGCCCACTGATAGTTTTGCGTGGTGGCCGTTGAGAGGCGCTCGAAGATGTAAGCGCACTCTGTCGGGCGGCGGACATCCGTCACCTTTACCGGCCGCACACCGGCGTTGTAGTTCGTCTCTCCGAGCACCACGCCATCGAATGGCAGCGACGTCGGCTGATTGCGCATGAGGTTGACCGTATACGATCGTGCAAACCGGCCCGGCTCGAGACCGTCGCGCACGTCCCGCGGGCACTGGAGCACCTTCAGTTCAATTGCCGGAAAGGTGTTGGGCACCGCAACGCTCTGCCACTGCACCTGTTCAACTTTCACACCGAGGAATGGCGCGATGGCTCGGTCCCAGTTCGAATGGACCGCTCTGGCGTGCATCGGGAACACGCCCTTATTGGCATTCTGGTACATCGTCGTCGCCATGCCGAGTTGCCGCAGGTTGCTCACGCACTGGACGTCCTGCGCGCTCTTGCGGGCCTTCCCCAACGCCGGAAGCAAAATGCTGATCAGCAAGGCGATGATACCGATGACAACCAGCAGTTCCACCAAGGTGAACGCGCTTGAACGGGACGGGTGTCGAGCGGACATGATGGGAACTCCTCTTACGTACAGACCGACCCAACGCCGCGGATCGAAGGGAATGAACTTACGGGAAGTATGGGCCATGAATGGTCCATCGGCCAGTCGATATTGCGACCAAAAAATTAGGATTTGCGTCAGAAAAGAGGTACTCTGCGGGGTAACGAACAGACCGCTCTCTCGCGCGTAAGGACCGTAGCAGTAACGAACTAACGGTTCCCCGCGAGCTGCGGGTTTTCACGGAGGCACGGGTGGCTCAGGATCATGTGAAGGTCGCGGTACTCGTCGACAGCTCCACCGGCTGGGGTCGGCGGTTGATCCAGGGCATCCTGCAGTACGCGCGGCAACACGGTGAGTGGAAGATTTGGGTTGAACCGCGTGGCCAGCACGAGCATTTGCGCCCGCCGCCGGGGTGGGTTGGACATGGCGTGATCGCGCGCGTCAGCACGAAGTCGATGGCCGACGAACTGGCGGCGATGCGCCTGCCGATCGTGAACGTCTCCGGTTTGAAGCTGCCCAGCGTGACGTTCCCCACCGTCACCACCGACCCCGATGCCTCGACGCGCCTGGCGGCCGACCATTTTCTCGATCGCGGGTTTCAGCATTTCGCCTACTACGGCACGCCGCGCTTCCCCGCGGCGCGGGCGCACTACCAGTCGTACGCCGACGTGCTGGCGCAGCATGGGAAATCGTGCGCGTTTTACACCCCCTCGGCCGGCATCGCGGGCTTCGAGGCGCACCAAGCCGACCTGGCGCGTTGGCTGACGACGCTGCCGAAACCGTGCGCCGTCCTCTGCTGGGGCCTGCGTGGCTTGGCCTTGCTCGATGCGTGCGCCTCGGCGAAGCTTGACGTGCCGGGCGATGTCGCGGTGCTGTCGGGCGATTACGACGACTTGCTGTGCGAGGCGGCCACCCCACCGCTGTCGGGCATCGAGACGCCGTCGGAGTTGATCGGTCATGAGGCAGCGTCGCTGCTGGACCGGTTGATGCACGACCGGCCGATCGACCACCAGCGCGTGCTGGTGCTGCCGACGCGCGTCGTCGCACGGCAGTCGTCCGACGTGTTGGCGATCGACGACCCGGACATGGCCGCAGCGCTGCAGTTCATCCGCAACCACGCCGGCGAGCCAATCGACGTCGACGCGATCGTCGCCAGCATCCCCTGCAGCCGGCGGTCGCTCGAGCGCAAGTTCGAGCGGTGGCTCGGCCGCACGCCGGCGATGGAGATCCGTCGGGTGCAACTGGAACGGGCCAAGCAATTGTTGGTGGAGACCGACCTGCCGATCCCCCGCGTCGCCGCGGCGTCGGGGTTCGGCTCGGGCATGTACATGTCGCAGGCGTTCAAGTCGGCGATCGGGCTGACACCGTTGCGCTACCGTAGCCAGATGCGCGCACGATCAGCGGGTGGGCGGTAGCTGCAGCTTGCGGAAGTCGAAGGCCTGAAACCTCTGGAAACGGCGCGACTTTCCCCTTGGGACGGGTCGGCGTATCATGCCGCCCCACCTAACCTAACACCAAGGAGCCGATCGAGCATGGCCAGCAGCGACATCAACATCACCGTCACCCAGCGCGCGGGCCGCGCGACCGCCAGCAGTGGATCGAAGTGGGAGCCGCTGATGGGCTACAGCCGCGCGGTGCGCAGCGGCAACGTGATCGCCGTCACCGGCACGGTCGGCGTGAACGCCGACGGTACCTATTCACCCAACGTGGGCGACCAGGCCCGCCGGTCGCTGGCGATCATTCAGGCGGCCATCGAGTCCTTGGGTGGCAAGGTCGAGCACGTCATCCGCACGCGCATGTACGTGACCGATGTGACCCAGTGGGAAGCGGTCGCCAAGGTGCACGGCGAAATCTTCGGCGAGATCCGCCCCGCCACCAGCATCCTGGAAGTGCCCCGCCTGATCGACGCCGATGCGAAGATTGAGATCGAGGCCGACGCGATCGTCGCTTGAGATGTAGTGGAGCTTACCCTTCGCCCTTCAGCTCTTTGATCGTCTGCTTCACGCAATCCAGGTGCGGGTTCAGCACCAGCGCGCGCTCGTAGGCGGCGATGGCCTCGTCGGCCTGCTCGAGATGCGCGTAGCAATGGCCAAGGCCAGCCCAGGCGCCGAAGTGTTCGGGCATCAGTTCGACGGTCTTGCGGCAGTCGTCGATCGACTCGTCGTATCGTTCGCGAAGGTAGTGGACGATCGCCCGCTGGTTGTACGGCTCGGCAAAGTCGGGGGCGATCTCGACGGCGTGGGTGAAGTGGTCGGCGGCTTCGTCAAACTCGCGGCGGTTCAAGCACTGCAGGCCGTGCATTAGTTCCTTGTTGGCCTGCGGCGGGCCAAGTCGGAACCAGATCGACCAGAGCGCGTGCTCGGCCATCTGGTTCACGATCGGGTCGACGTCGCGCAACTGGCGGGCCAACTCACCGATACACCGTCGCCCGCCGACCAAGCTCAGCGCCAGTGCCGCAACCTTGCGCACGTCGCACTGGTTGCTCGACAGCAGATCGGTGATCTGCCGTGGCGTCCAGCGATCCTTCAGCAGGCCGCACAGGCCGGACAGGTCGCGCGCTTCCAGCAGCGGCTGGACCGCTTTCACGAAGGTCGCGGGATCGATGGGTTCTACTGTCATCACCGAAGAACGATAGGCAGCGTTTGCCGCCGGTTCCACGATTGCCGCAGCGGTTCAACCCGCTTTGGACTAATTCGTGTTCGGCCGGCGATGCATGGGCGCGGCGCGATCGGAATTGGGCACCTGCGCCTCAGGCGAGAACGGCGACGCGTAGTACGCCCGCCGCTGCAATTCGCTGTCGCCCAACCGGCGCGGCTTGTAGCCCGTCTCCAGGCGATCACCGCAACCGCAGGCCATCACAACGCCCACGCCGATCAAAACATGTCGCAAAATCAATGGCACGTTAAAACCATAACCTGCATTGGCGCTATCGTCCACGGCACCGGGTGACCTTGCGACGAACGAGCCGAATGGCGCTTATCGGACCCGATCGTGAAATTCATCACATTGCGTCGCGCGCAGTGTTGCGACAGAATGCCACGATGGCCAAGTACGAGCCCCCCGCTCACATCGAGATCGCCGCCTTGCGGGCACAGCAGGTGCAGGACATCGATTTGATGGCATCCGGTCCTGGCATTCCGTGGGAAGACCGCGGCACGCACGGTCCCGTCAGTGGATTCTTCAAGACGGCCGGCCAAAGCCTATCAAAGCCGGCCCACATGTACTCGCTGCTGCGCCGCCCGAACACAACCGGCGACGCGCGCAACTTCATCTTCGCCTGCGGCACGATGTGGTCGCTTGGCGCGCTGCTGCACGGCATCGTGACGGCTACCGGCATTCGCGGTGGTGACGCCGCGCGTAGCAGCCTGCTGCCGTACGCGCTGCTGATCATCGCGGCGCCGTTCGTGTTGTACGGGCTAATGTCAATCGCGACGGGCATCTTCAGCACGATCATCGAAAGCGAGCTGAAGAAGGGAACGCCGCGTTCGCTTGCGACCAACGTCTTCGCCTACGCCGCCGGCCCAAGCGTGCTGGCCCCCCTGCTGCTGCCGATCCACTGGGCCGGCGCGGCAATCGTGGTGCTTTGGATGACGGTGACGGTGATCGTCGGCGCGCGCACGCGCATGCGACTGAGCGTCACCGGCGGCACGATCGGCGCGGTGCTCAGCATGGCGGCGATCGTCGGCATTACCGTCGGCGCGTACTTTGGACTGAACCGCCTGTGGTGGATCATCTCCTAGTGAACCGCGCCGCCCCCCACGACCTCCGGACGCGCCGCGCCCGCCTGCTGGCGCGCATCCAACGCAAGTACGATACGGCCGACGATGTGCTGTCGATCGGGCCGTTGCGCGTGCCGTTCACGCGCGTGAAGGACCCGGACGTGGTGCTGGACCAGCTTGCCGAGGCCGCCGACCAACGCGAGCGAGAAACGGGCGAACGCATCGACCTCCAGCACCTGCCCTACTGGGCCGAACTGTGGGACAGCGCCTACGGCGTCGCCGAGCGACTGGTGGCGCGATCGAATGCATGGGGACTTGGCGACCCGAAGCTCGTGCTCGATCTCGGCTGCGGAATGGGGCTGACCGGCACCGTGGCGGCGCAGCTGCGGGCGAGCGTGATGCTAGCCGATCTGGAGGCTGAAGCGTTGCTGTTCGCGCAGTACAACGCCTCCCAGACCGGCGACGCCCACCTCGTCCCGCGGCACATTACGGGTCGCCATCGCAGGGGGCTGCAGTACAGGAATTACCGCCGATGGGTGCCGCGCGTGCGCGCCCGGCAGATCAACTGGCAGACCGACCATCTCGGCGAGCAGTTCGACCTGATCCTCGGCGCCGACATCCTCTACGACAAGACGCAGTGGCCTTTCCTGGACGCATTCTTCCGCGAACACCTCGCGCCCGGTGGCGTCGTTATCTTGGGCGAACCCGGCCGCGCCACCGGCGATCTATTCGTTAACTGGATTGTCGAACGCAACTGGTCGCTCGACCGCATCGAAGTGCTCGTGCCGACTCGGGGCAAGCCCATCCGTATTTTTGAATTGCACTGAAAAGCACTCGCTCGCGCCCAGCATTTATGCGCGTGCCGGTTCTAAGTCGTCCTGAGAGCGTGTCAGATAACGACGCCGCGTCCGCTCCGACCGTAGCATGGGTGTCCCGCCCATGGAGCCGCGGTACCCCGCGGTGTCGGGCCGTACTCGGCCCGAGGTAACGAGCGCAAGCGATCTGCTCTTCCATTGATACTGACAACCCCTTCGCTGGCGCAATTGCTATTCGGATGGTTTACCCTCCGACGTGTCGGCATAACGACACTATGGGCTCTGGCGTCCATGCTACGGTGACGACCGGCCCCGACCGCGTTCTTTATCACTCTCTGAGGTGCTCCGAAGGATCTCTTTCTTTTTGAGTGAATACGGGGGGGAGATCCTTCTGAGTACCTCAGGATGACGAACGGCAGTTACGCGGCTTTCCAAGCAGAATGCGCGTCCAAAGAAAACGCCCGGATCAGATGATCCGGGCGTTTCGAAGACAAAATAAAACAGAGTTCCGCACGTGCCGTGTGAGAGCGGTTCAGTCAAACCCATGTAAAATAAACGGGGCCAGTTCCGATCCGGAGGGTGCTCCGGTCTATCCCACCGTCAGTTTCCTGTCTATGGCCCAACGTCGCACAGACCGTTGGACACCGCAGGCTTACATCGGGCAGGCGGAAAGCCTCATGGGTTGATTATAGGTTTAACCAAATATGTGCCCTCAAGCTCGAACACTGAAGAACATCCGTTTCATTGAATACTATCGGTGCGAGTCGTCGTTGACAATCAGGAAATACGGCGATTCCCGCGTCGCATCACCGGACGCACCGGGATCGGCACCGCCGAGCGCGATCGCATCCGCATGACCGTTTCAAGCCGCACAACCAAGCCCACAAACAGGACGGCGGCCGCGATGAAGTACGAGGTGATAAGCATGTGAGATTATACGCCTGCTACATGCACGCGTTCGAGCGGGAACGGCGGATTTGAAAGAGAAAGTGGGATTTATTTTTTGGCTGCTGCAAGGCTCAATCCGTCATCCTGAGATACTCCGAAGGATCTCCCCCCGTCTTTGGCTGTGGGGCGGAAGAGATCCTTCGGAGTACCTGAGGATGACGGTGGTACGTGGGTGGCGCTGGCGGCTTGCCTTTGATCAGGCTTAGAACGGTGGCGCTTCGCCGCGCTTCCACCAGTCGGCATCGGCCTTCTTTTCGCGGGCCTTCTTCTCGCCGCTGTTGCTCTTGGTTGGCGGCTCGTTGGAATCGGGCTCAACGTCGAAGCCTTCGCCACCGTCGTCGCCCTCGTCGCCACCATTGACCATGCTGGCCAGAGACAGCGCGAACAGCGGGCCGATGCCCTTCATCGCGTCGACGTGCTCGTCCTTGAACGGCACCGACGCGTCGCGGAAGAAGACGATCGACGCGAGCGATTCGCCGAGGTACGTGCAGTTCATCGCCACCAGCGACTGCTTGTCGATGTAGTGGAACGCCTCCGGACTAACGCGTCCCTTCAGCTCGCTGGCCTGCAGTTGCACGAAGCCCTCACGGGTGGCCATGGGCAGCACGACGTCGCGGATCGCATCGGTCAGGGTGGCGTCGCCGGGCGTGGTGTACTTCATGTAAGCGCCAAGCTGAAATTCGCCTTCCTCGCTGGCGAGCCAGACGGCGCAATTGGCGTAGCCAAGCTGGCGAAGCAGCCAGTCCATGCTGTGACAGAGCAGTTGCTCGAGATCCTTCGAGCCTTCGATGGCCTTGCGGAAGCCTTCCTCGGTGCGAACGCTGCCCATCTGCCGGGAGAGTTCGCCATATGCGCCGATCAGGTCGTTGCAGAGCAGGTCGACCTTCTTGCTGATCGTCTTGCGCGCCTTGCTGAGCCGGCGGACGGCCAGCTTCAGGCGCTCGAGCTTGCGCTCGTGCTTGGCAGCGGCGTTCTGCCGCACCAGGGCAAGCTTCACGCGGTCGACCAGTTGTTCGCCGGTGAACGGCTTGGGCATGAAGTCGACCGCGCCCTCGCGCAGTGCCGAGACCGCGGTGGCGACCGTGGCGGCACCGGTGATGACGATCGCGCTGGCGGCCGGCGCGTTCCTGCGCAGGGCGGGCAGCAACGACATCCCATCGCCATCGGGCAGGTTCAGGTCGGTCAGCAGCAGGTCAAATGGTTCGTTGTCGGCCATGGCGGCGTGAGCGGCGGTAACGGAGTCGGCAATCGTCAGATCGCACGCGACGCCGGCGCTCATCACGTCCACGATGGCCTCTGAGACCGCTGGCTCGTCGTCAACGATCAGCACGCGTGGGCGGACTGCCTTGGTCTTGGTCGTGATCGTCGCGTTTGCCATTGCGTCTCCGAACAAATGGTGATTGGTCTCGTCTGCTACTGTCACTCGATCCGCTTCTCGCCACTTCCGACGTCCGCGTTCCCACTTCCACTTCACCTCACGCCAGCCTGCGCGTCTCCTGAACGGGCTCGGCGTGCGCCTGAACCGCTGGCAGCAGCACGGTCATGCGCGCCCCTTGCCCCGGGCGGCTTTCCAGGTGGATGGCACCGCCCGAGCATTCAACCCAGCGCATCGCCTTAGCCAATCCCATTCCGCGCCGGCGGCCAGCTCGGCGGCTGCTGAAGAAGGGGGCGAAGGCGCGCTTGAGCGTCTCGTCGTCCATCCCGCAGCCGTTGTCGGCGATCGTCAGCACCACGCGGTTCGACAGCGCGTCGAACGCGGCGTGAACGTCGATCCGACCGGCGCCTTCCTCGGTCGCCTGAATCGAATTGCCGATCACCTCCCGCAGCGCGGCCGACACCTGCTCGGGGTCCACCTCGACCTGCGGCACGTCGCCGATCGTGATCTCAATGTCTCTATCGGGCGTTTCGTCCAGCAACTTGGCGTCATGAATCGCACGACCGACAAGATCGGAAATCTCGCAAACCGTCGGCTTCGGCGGCACGGGTTTGGCGAAGTCCATCAGTTCGGTGATGATCTCGCTGAGCCGATGCGACTGGTCGTAAATGAGGCTGGCGGCGTGCTTCTGCTTCGGGTCGGTCAACTGCATCGCCAGAAGCTGCGATCGACCACTGATGACCGCCAGCGGGTTGTTCATCTCGTGCGCCGCCCCACCGGCCATCTCACCGACGCTGATCATCGCCTTGCCGCGCACGATCTCGGCCTGCGCGTTGTGCAGGCGGCGGTTGGCGTCGGCCAACTGCTCGGCGAGCGTGCGGGCCTCTTCGCGAATCTGAGCGGTGCGGAGCGCGAGGCTCCAGCCACCGGCGATCGCGGTGATTTCCTGAACTTGCGTGGATAGTCGTTGGGCTTCGCCCACGCCAGCGCCCCACACCACGCCGCCGACGCATTGGTTGTCGGCGCCTAGGCAGATCCAGAATCGATCGCTGCCGGGCAGGCGCGGCGAGACGGCTTCGGTGAGCCAGTCGAGCTGCTTCGGGGCGGCCATTACCGGGCCGTCGCCGGGGTCGGGATGCGTAGGCCGGGGGCCGGTGCAGTCGATGAACGTCGTATCGAAGACCTGCCCATCGGCGTTCAGCAGCAGCGTCTCGGCGAAGGCCTGAGTCGGGGGCAGCGAGAAGACGCCGACGCACGACAGGCCGAGCACCTCGACGGCGATCTGGCCGATCGCGCGCAGAATCATCTGCGGCGGCGCATCGGCACGCAGTTCCGATTGAAAGGTCGACAGGGCATCGAAAAATTTGGCCCGGATCGCCAGCTTGCGGTTGCGCGTCGCCAGTTGACCGGTCACCCGGCCCAGTTCGCGATTGGCGCGCGACAGCGATTCGCGGTACAGCTCGTTGCTGGTTTCCTCGCCAAGGCCAAGGCTCTTGGCGCGCGGCTCGACGCGGCCCATCAGGCGCAGCAGACACTTCTCGACCGACTCGGCGGTCAGGCCGACCGCGTCCAGCAGTGCGGCGCGCCCGACGGTGAACGTGTAGTTGCCGCTGTAACCGATGTGCTGCTCGCGCACCAGCACGTCGGCGAGCGTGACCAGGCTGACCAGGCGGGCATGTTTCACGTTGGCTGGCAGCGCTTGCGGCAGTTGGCCGTGGAGCCAGATCGATTCGCGCACGTTCAGCGGCAGCTGCCACTTCTCGGCCAGCCGTTTGCCGGCGATCGTGTGGTCCAGGCCGATCACGGTGCGCTCGAGGTCGGCGATGTTGCCGCGCAGCAGGTCGACCGCCTCGATTACCCGACCGAAGCTCTTGGGCAACGCCGCGTCGAGCGCGACCTTGCCCATGTCGTGCAGCAGCCCGCAGACGAACGCCTCGGATGGCGACGCCTCGCGCACCGCCGCCCCACCACCGCTGGGCTGTTCCATCAGCGCCTCGGCCAGCAGTTCGGCGCAGCACGCGACTGCGATCGAGTGCTTCCAAAATTCGTCTCGGTTTAGTTTGCTTTCCTTCGACTGGGCCGACAGCGCGTCGAACACGCTGACCGCCAGCACGGCGCTCCGCACCGCGTCGAACCCCATCAGCACGACCGCCCGCTCGACGGTGTTCACCTCACCCCGCGCCCCCACGTCGGCCCGGTGGACGAGCTGCAGGATGCGCGTCGTCAGCGCGACGTCGGCCTCGATCAGCTTCACGAGGTCCTTGGAGTGCGTCGATTCGCTGCCGGTCGCCTCCAGCACGCGCACCGCCACCGTCGGCAGCGTCGGCAGTTCCTCCAGTTGCTGGAGGATCAGCTCAACGCGTTTGCTGCGGAGATTGTTGACTGCGTCTGATGATTCCATCGCGAGACGGTGGGTGCGACTTCCGGTCGTGCCCGTTATCCGTTCTATCGTGAGGATTGATGCGAGCGCTTAAGACGATCTCCCCTACCCAGTTCGCGCCACTTAACATTCGGCGATTAATGCAGGTCCGATAACGAGACGCTGGCGTGGTTAACTGTGTTGGCCAAGCCGATCGCGGCTCCCAGCACCGCGCGGTTCGGACGAATTATCAGACGGTGGGATCATGCCTCTTGAAATATAACCATATAGGCATATCATGCATCGACATGGCAAGGGCTGCGACAACTTCAGACACCTATAACGCGATCGCTGAGCCAAGGCGTCGGCGGTTGCTAGAAGTGATCGCGGGCGAGCAGCTGGCCGTAAACGACATCGTTACGCGCCTCGGTTGGTCGCAACCGTTGGTCTCCAAGCACCTACGGGTGTTGCGCGAGGTCGGCCTCGTCGACGCGCGACATCAGAACCGGCAGAAGATCTACTCGTTGAATGCCCAAGCCCTGAAGCCAGTACACGAGTGGGTAGGCGGCTTCGAGCGGTTTTGGCGCGACCACCTGCACAACATCAAGACGAACGCGGAGCACCGCGCGGAAGCGCGCGCAGAGAAGACCCAAACATCCAATCCACCGACCAATTAACCCTACGAAGGAGAGATATTCATGATCGAGACAGCCGACCGTATTGCTGAACTCCAGTTCCGCGTCCACCAGGAGATCGACATTGCCGCGCCGCGGGCCGACGTGTTCGAGGCGATCTTTGAGGAGATCACCACGGGCATCAAGGACGCCAACGGCGGGTCGATGAACTTGCGCATCGAGCGGTGGCCAGGCGGCCGTTGGTACCGTGATCTGGGCAAAGACGTCGGGCACTTCTGGGGCCACGTGCAGGTCATCAAGCCGCCGGTGGTGCTGGAGATCTGTGGCCCGATGATGATGTCCTACCCCGTCGCCGGCCACATCGCGTACCGTTTGACCGAGACGCCCACCGGCACGCGTCTTACGCTCACGCACCGCACGTTCGGCGAAATCGACCCGGCGCACCGGGAGGGTGTGAACCAAGGCTGGGACGTGATCATGAAGGCCATCAAGACGAGGGCCCAGGGTTAAGCGATCGCTTCAACTTCAAACACAATGCCCTCGCGCGACAGCGCGAGGGCATTGTGTTTGAAGTTGAAGGTTTCCAGCCGTGCCGAGCGATTAGATCGCCAGCAGTTCCCCGATGCGCTCGATGAGCTTCTCGATGTTGAACGGCTTCTTCACGAACTCGTCGGCGCCGGCCTTCAGGAGGTCGTTGACCTCGTCCTGATTCACCACGCCCGAGACGATGATGATCTTCATGTGCTCGAAGTTGGGGTTCTTCCGGATCGTCTGGCAGACCACGTTGCCGTTGATGTCGGGCAGCATGTAGTCCAGGATGACCAGGTCGGGCATGAACTCCTGCGTCATGATGCCGGCGTCGTACCCGGTGCCCGCGGTCTTCACATCGAAGCGGCCGTCGCGCTCGAGGACGTCGACGAACAGTTCCACGATCTCCGGATCATCGTCAACGACCAGGATCTTGTGCTTGCCGCTGTCCAGCGCGTCCGGCGGGATGCCGTTGTCACGCATGAACGCGATCAGCGCCTCACGCGGAATGCGACGGAAACGGCTGCCCGGCACGCGGAATCCCTTCAACCGTCCGCTGTCGAAACAGCGGATGATCGTCTGCTGCGAGACCTTGCAGATCTCCGCCGCCTCGCCCGTGGTGAACACTGTCTTCATGGGTTCCTACCTTGGTCCAAGCCGTTCAATCCTTTACGGCTACGCGACACAACAAAATGCGCCATTTTATCCAAACTACCCATCTTCCATCGGGCGTGTTTCGGGGAGACTTGAGGTAGATGGTCGTCGCACTATCAAAATTGGTGCGGTTCGCTCGCTATCTGACGATTTTCGCAAACAATCGACACAAAACCACTCGCGCATCCTCTATATCCACTAAATCGGGCGGCACACCGCCCCCCTCGTGCACTGTTCTATGACACTTGATACAGCGGGATGTCAGTCACAGGAGGGCGATCCGCACACCATATTGTAGTCGACCATTGCCCGCGCGGCGTCTCCTCGCCGCGGTCGATCCATCAATACGGGGTGGCGCAGAGTAGCGTGGGGCAGGAATTTGCTCAAGTGCTGTTGGGATGGGGGTGCGCGTAATTCCGGAGGAATGCGCATGTAAGGACCCATGCAATAACGCAGTCCGAGATATAGCCACGGACTTGCCCGCGGACATGGTGTGGAGTTGCGAAACCTCCCGGGCAGGCCCGGGGTTATGTAAGTGCGATCAAGGTTGTTGTGTTCGACGCGACCCCCGGTCACGCGCCGGTTAAGGCCCGCCCGATGAGTTCGCGGGCTTTGTCGGGCAGGGAGAGCGTCATCGCGGCGTTGTGACCGTGGGGTGACATTTTCACCCATGTCCGCCGGACGATCTCGATGACTTTCTCGTCCTCGTGCCCAGCCGCGAAGCCCGCGAAGTAGTTTTCCAGAAAGACGAGGCAGGCGATGTCTTCCAGCGCTTGCGTCTCGGGATCGGACTTGAGCTTCTCCTTGCGCAGCAGCGCCCGCACGCGCTCGATCGTGCGGTCTTCGTACCCCACTTGCCGCAAGATTCCCTCGGCGACGTCGGCGTGAAACGTGTAGAGCCGCGTCCGCCAGCGGTGGTAACCGGCGCGGTCCATCGGGAACGAATCGCGCGGAATCTCCCATCGCCGAATGTGCTGGGCGCGAGCCGCGAGCTTTAAGGCTTCGCTGGCGCTGGGGTAAAGCTGCTGCTGCCATGCGGTCATCTGCTGCGCGTACAGCAGGGCCTTGGCGGTCTCGACACCGTCGATAATGGTGACGCTGGGATCTTCGGCATTGGCGGCATCGAAGCGGTCGAAAGCGCGTGACAGGCGGATACGGTCATCTTCGGTCATGTCATCCTGAGTATATCAGCGTGAATGGGTTCAGAGGGATGAACCATGAAGACTCGAATGGGAGCCCTTTGTTCTCCAAAGCCCTTCATTTACGTATACTAGCGTGACAAGGCAGGATGGGAGCAGGGAAGGAGCCGTGCGTGGCTAAGAGATCGCCGTTACTGGAAAAACTGGATGAGGTCCGCGAGCGGATCGCCGCCGCCGCCATCAAGGCCAAGCGCGAGCCGGCGGAGGTGACGCTCGTCGCCGTCACGAAGACCGCAGGCCCGGAGCAGATCCGCGAGATCCTGCAGCTGGGCGTCGCCGACCTGGCCGAGAACCGCGTGCAGCAGCTGACCCAGCGGGCCAGCCAGCTCAACGAGTTCCTCACGCGCCGCCTGCAGCACGGCGACGCCACGGTGCCGCAGAAGATTCGCTGGCACATGATCGGTCACCTGCAGCGCAACAAGGTCAAGCCGATCCTGCCGCTCGTCAGCCTGATCCACAGCGTCGACAGTTTGCGCCTGGCTGAGGAAATCGACGCCGCCGGCGCCAAAGTCGGCCGGAAGATCCCCGTGCTGCTCCAGTTGAACGCCAGCGAGGAATCGCAAAAGTCCGGCGTCGCCGTCGGGGCCGCGGTTCACCTGGCAGAGCAGATCGACTCGATGGAGAACGTGCAGTTGACCGGCCTGATGACCATGGCCGCGTTCGAAGCGACCGAGGCCGAGGTGCGCCAGACCTTCAGCCGCACGCGCGAGATCTTCGAAGAGATGAAGTGGAACAAGATCGGCGGGACCGCCCTTCGCCACCTCAGCATGGGCATGAGCAACGACTTCGAACATGCCATCGCCGAGGGCAGCACGATGGTGCGCATCGGCAGCCTGCTGTTCGGTGGCAAGAGCTGGGACGGGGCCGCGGAAGACGAAAAGTGATGATCTGGTCCCTCTCCCATGGACTCGTGGGAGAGGTGAGGATGATTTGAAGTAACCAATAACCAATGACCAAACCCGAATGACCAATCAAATCCCAATGAACAATGTCCAATGGGAAATCTTCATTGGACATTGGTGCTTGGGCATTCATTGGTCATTCGGGTTTGGTCATTGGTCATTGGTCATTGTCATCGCTCGTCGTTCGAAGCACCCTCACCTAACCTCTCCCGGCGTACCGGGAGAGGGACCGGATCGCCGATGACGCATACCACCCCATGCCCGACGTCGATTTCTTCACCTTCTTCCGCTACACGCTCGGCACGGTTGTGACGATCTACGCGTCGATCGTCACGCTGCAGGGCCTGTGGGGCTGGTGGGTCTGGCTGGCGGGCGATGATAAGCACATCTCGATGCTCCGGCGGTACATCCTCGTGCACGGCCTGCGGTTACGCTTCAAAACCTTCTGGGGTGACGTCATCATCTGCGGCCTGCTCTGCGTGACATTTATCATCATGTGGCGGGCGCACCTGAAGCTGGAGGAACTGGCAGAGGCGTTGCGCGGCATTTCCACGGTATACTGAGCAACGACGAAGCGCTGGTCGAACCAGCGCGGTGGGATGTGGAATCCGGTCCCTCTCCCATGTACTCATGGGAGAGGCTAGGTGAGGGTGATTTCGTTCTGACTAAAGCGGTCAGCAGTTCGAAATCACCCTCACCTAGCTTCTCCTAGAGCATGCGGGAAAGGGACCAGAGGGCTTTCTTCCGACCCTAGGAAAACTGCACACGATTAGAATGCGAGCCCGCAAGCGAATTGCCTAACGGACCGATAAGATCGACAGGCGACCCGACTGAACCAACCTCCCAATGTCCCCAGTTCCCAGCAATCCGAACGATCTGAAGATGCTTCCCGAAAGCACGCCTGCGCGTCCACCCGTAACGCCCGCCGAGCCGGTCAGCCTGGCATCGTTGCCGACGGCGGTGCGGCAACTGGTCGAGTTGCCACGCGAGGAACTGGATCATCTCGCGGAAGATTTCGGGCTCGACCCGACCCGCTTCAAGACGCGCCAGCACTTGGTTGCGGCGCTGCACGACCGCAGGCAGATGATCGCGGGGCTCAATCGCGAGGCGATGCTCGACGTCATCCGCTGGGGCCGCCGGCCGATCGCCCAGAACGCCAGCAACGAGCAGATCGCCCAGGAGATCGCCCGCATCACGTCGATGCGCTTCCACGGCCTCAGCCAGCGCGGCCTCATCGTGCTGTCGCGCATGCGCGGCGTCGATGCGCGCGACGACGACCCCATTCCCCTGCTCGTGCGGCAACTGAAAAAGCAGGAAGGCTTGTTCCAGAAGTTCGCGCGCAAACGCCGGGCAATGGTCGGCTCGATCGTCGCCAATCTCGTGGGTGAAGCGGAACCGACGACCGAATACCAGTACCTGCCCCCCGCTGCCCCCAATGGTCAGCAAGGCCAGACCGGTGGCACCACGAACGTGCCGCCACCCCGACCGGCCGCGGCGCAACCGTCGTTAAAGCGAGACATCGAGGACAGTGGCCTGTTCGGCGGCATCAGCAACCGCATCAAGAAGACGGCCGACAACTACCTGAACCAGAAGCTGGACGAGGTGGAGGCCCGCATCGACCGCAAGCTCGACGAGATCGACCGCCGGCTCGCCGAGTGGCGCGACAAGGAAGTCGCCAACCGCATCCGCATCCTCAAGATCACCCTCTGGGCCAGCGTGATCGTGGCGGCGGTTTCGCTGATCTACTCGTACATCAAGATTTATTTTGTTGGGCCGTAATTTTCTGTAGAACTTACGGCCGCGTTCCCCGTCGTTCTGTCTAATACGGTTTTGGGGTGCCGACGTTCTTGTCGGTGTGTGATGTCTCGCAGGACGGGGATTCCACACGTAGCATGGGCGTCTCGCCCATGCCCGTTATGAGGCCAGACTTGATTGCCAGCGAACCGCTTCGTCGGCGCAGGCCGCCACTAAAGATACTCCTCGTTCCAATCCACAGTCATGGGCGAGACGCCCATGCTACGTGCGGAACGGCTACAGACCTGCTTCTGAGACAGTCGGAATCTCGGACGCACCCCACTCATCGCTTGCGGTTTCGCGGGCGAACACGTTCCAGAACGTGCAACTTCCGCGAAACCGCAAGTGACGGGCGCGAGCGTTGGCGATGGTCGATCGAGCAGGACGCCCCTGCTGAGACGCGTTTGGGGCAACAACCGATCGTCGTTACGTCGGGTTGCCTTCTTCGGCCTCCACGCGTTCCGTACCGGGGTTTTCCGGCGCATCGGCTCCTGGGTTCGGCTTCGTCTCTGCCGTCGCGTTGCTCCCGCGACGGCCGGCGGAACGGCGGCCACCCATCCGGCCGATCGTGGCCATGTGGTTGCGGTCCTGGCTCACGCGCTCGCCACCCTTGCGGCCGGCGGCACGCGCCTCATCGCTGGTAAACTGGTGCGCGGTGCCCTTCTCGTGGGCGGCGCGACCCCCCTTGCGGGCGATCTCACGCTGGCGCTCGGCATTCATTGACGCGAATCCTCGATTTTGGCGATTGGTCTGCTGCATGGCGACTCCCTTCTGGCCTACACCCACCATCGTTGTTCGGCCAGTCGATAACATCTCGACGGCAACGCCGCGGTGACCGAGGCAACAATTTCCTTACCCTCCGCGTGCCGGGGTCGACACGTCCGATAAGTCCGTTCAAAGCAACTTACGTACCATCGGCAACATCCGGCAACGCTTGGGCTCGGATTAGCATTTTAGCCACCGAACGCGGCCATTCTCCTGATGCCCAGCCTCCTTCGGCAACATGCAAAACGGCCAAAATGGCAAACCAAACCGTCGCGGTGCGCGTCCTATGCATTGACGCTGCCGCGCGCTGCGGTACGCTCATACGACTTGGACGAAACGTCTTTTGGTGACATTTCGCGGATTGCGATTGTCGCTGGCGCGTGGTACGGGTTGGCATCGTATGGTGTACCTGCCTACAATCTGCGAGAGACGCGACGCCAACGCCCCCGCCTCACCATGCGGCCCCGACCCGAAATCATCACGGGGCCAGTTCATGCCGATAACAGGTTAACGCACCCAACCCGGAGCTGACTCCGATGCACATGTTCGACTTCGTGAACCGATCCAACGCCGACTACATCGACCGCTTGTACCAGCAGTACCAGAAGGACCCTCGGTCCATCGACGAGCCCTGGCTCAGCTACTTCGCCGGCTTCGACGCCGGTGTCGGTCGGTCCGGCGTCGTCTCGCCCGCCAGCACCCTTCCCTCGGGCAACGGCGCCGATGGTGAGGCCGCGGCGCATCCGGCAATCCAGCTCGGTGACATCGGCGTGCAGAACCTCGTGCACACCTACCGCGAGCTCGGGCATACCGTCGCCAAGCTCGACCCGCTCGGTCACGATCGCCCGAACCACCCGCTGCTGGAACTGTCGCAGTTCGGCATCAGCCCCGCCGACCTCGATCGCAAGGTCAGCAACACGATGTTCTACGGCCAGTTCGACGGCACGCTGCGCGACCTCGTGCAGAAGCTGCGCGACACATACTGCCGCTGCATCGGCGTCGAATATCAGGACATCCCCGACAAGACTCAGCGCGAGTGGCTCGCCCAGCGCATGGAGCCGGTGCTGAACAAGCCGACCGTCTCCCCCGACCGCAAGCGCGAGATCCTCTACCAGATCACCGCCGCCCAGGGCTTTGAGGAGTTCCTGGCGACGAAGTACGTCGGTGGCAAGCGATTCAGCGTGGAAGGTGGCGAGGCGGTCATCCCGCTGCTGAACACGGTGATCGACGAGGGTGCCAACCATCAGGGCGTCGAGGAGTTCGTCACCGGCATGGCCCACCGCGGCCGGCTGAACGTGCTGGCGCACGTGATGAACAAGCCTTACGAGCAGATCATCAGCGAGTTCGAAGGCACCGCCCAGAACGGCAGCGACGAGGGCGACGGTGACGTGAAGTACCACCTGGGCTACAGCCAGGAACGCACGACCGCGGCCGGCAAGAACGTCCACCTGGCGCTGTCGTTCAACCCCAGCCATCTCGAGCTGGTCAACCCGGTCGTCGAGGGCATCGTGCGCGCCAAGCAGTACATGCGCGGCGACGACAAGCGCACGAAGGTCGTCCCGATCCTGATCCACGGCGACGCCGCGTTCGTCGGGCAGGGCATCGTGCAGGAAACCCTGGCGCTGTCGGAGATGCCCTACTGGCGCACCGGCGGCACGATCCACGTCATCGTGAACAACCAGATCGGCTTCACGACGATGCCCAAGCAGGGCCGCTTCACGCCCTACCCGACCGACATCGCCAAGGCCATTCAGGCCCCGATCTTCCACGTCAACGGTGACGACCCCGAGGCCGTCGCCTGGGTGGCCAAGCTGGCGATGGAGTTCCGCCAGCAGTTCCACGTCGACGTGATCATCGACCTCTGGTGCTACCGCCGGCACGGTCACAACGAGACCGATGAGCCGTCGTACACGCAGCCGCTGATGTACAAGGAGATCGATGCCCACCCGCGCCTGCGCGAGCTGTACGGCCAGCGCCTGGTCGGTGAGAACGCGATGAGCGAGACCGACCTCGACGAGATGAAGGCCGCCGCCCGCGCGCGCTTTGACAAGGCCTACGCGATCGCCAAGGAGAACCGCCCGCGCCCCGGCACCGGCACGTTCGGTGGCGTGTGGAAGGGCATGACCCGCGCCGGTGGGGACTGGACCGCCAAGACCAACGTCAGCGCCGACGTCCTCCGCCAGATCGCCGACGCCACCAGTAAGATCCCCGACGGCTTCACGGTCCACCCGAAGCTCAAGAAGCTCGTCCAGAACCGTGGCGACATGGGCCGCGGCAAGTTCCCGATCGACTGGGGTGGCGCTGAGCAGTTGGCAATGGCCAGCCTGCTGCTGGAGGGCACGCCGATCCGGTTTACCGGCCAGGACGCGCAGCGCGGGACGTTCAGCCATCGCCACGCCTGCCTGCACGACTACGAGACCGGCGCCAAGCACTACCCGCTGGCCAACATCAGCCCGAAGCAGGCGCCGTTCATCATCGTCAACACGATGCTGAGCGAGCTGGCCGTGCTCGGCTTCGAATATGGCTTCAGCAGCGCCGACCCGCGCAACCTGGTGATCTGGGAGGCGCAGTTCGGCGACTTCGTGAACGGCGCGATGCCGATCATCGACCAGTTCCTCGTGGCCGCCGAGAGCAAGTGGGGCAAGATGTGCGGCCTCGTGATGCTGCTGCCCCACGGTTACGAGGGCCAGGGTCCCGAGCATAGCAACGCCTACGTTGAGCGCTGGCTGCAGCTGTCGGCCGACAACAACATCCAGGTGGTCTACCCGTCGACGCCGGCGCAGTACTTCCACGTGTTGCGCCGCCAGATGAAACGCAGCTTCCGTAAGCCGCTGGTCATGTTCATGCCCAAGAGCATCCTGCGCTCCGACCAGTACGCGTCGCAGCTGGAGGAACTGACGCAAGGCGGCTTCCAGAACGTGATCGACGACCCGAGCGCCACCGACGCCAAGAAGATCAAGCGGCTGCTGCTGTGCAGCGGCAAGGTCTACTACACGCTGGCCAGCGCCCGGGCGAAGGCGAACATCACCGACACGGCGATCGTTCGCGTCGAGCAGCTCTACCCGTTCCCGCGGAAGGAGGTGGCCGCCATCCTGACCAAGTACGGCGCCGCCGAGGAGATCGGCTGGGCCCAGGAGGAGCCGAAGAACCGCGGCGCCTGGACGTACATCGACCCGCTGTTGCGTGAGATGCTGCCCGACTGGGCCACGCTGACCTACTTCGGCCGCGAAGAGGCCGCCAGCCCGGCGACCGGCTCGATGAAGATGCACAAAATTGAAGAGGAAGAGCTGATCGACCACGCGCTCGACCTGACGGGTCGCAATCGCGACGACGATGGCGGCGACGGTGCCAGCGCCACCCAAGGCGGTCCCAGCGGCGGCGGCAACGTCGCCAAGCAGGTGGCCGCCCAAGTGCCCGCGACGGCGCCGAAGAAGCAAGGCGTGAGCGGTTAAGGGCGTAGGGGATCGGACCCGGCGAGGGGCCAATTGTCATCCCGAGGGGAGCGGTAGCGACTCGAGGGATCTCGAACGACGGACCTTTCCGTCACTGAGATCCCTCAGGTCGCTACCGCTCCCCTCGGGATGGCACATTAGAACTGGCGGCCTCTAACTTCATTCTGTCTTCGGACTTCTCCGCTATCTCGGCCTCTTCATTCGGGCTTCCCAACCTTCCCCGTTGACAACGGCGCCCCCGCGCCCGACAACAACATCTGGACTTATCAAGGATTACCGAAATGCCGACCAATGTCGTTGTGCCATCGATGGGCGAGAGCGTGACCGAGGCCGTCCTGCTGCGTTGGATGAAGAAGGACGGTGACACGGTCGCGGCCGACGAGCCGATCGCCGAGCTCGAGACCGACAAGGCCAACGCCGACCTGCCCGCCCCGGCCGCCGGTGTGCTGCGCACGGTGAAGAATCCGGGCGACACGGTGCACGTGGGTGAGACGATCGCGCGCATCGACGAGGGCGGCGCCAAACCGGCCGCCAAGGCCGCGCCGGCCGAAGCTGCCAAGCCGCAAGCCGCCGCCGCGGGCGCATCGCCGAAGGGGCAAGGCTACGGCGACGGTGGCGCGACCGCCGCCCCACCATCGCTTGAGAAGGCCGGTGGCACGACCAAGCCCGAAGACCTCTCGCCGGCCGTCCGCAAGGCGGTCGCTGAGGGTGGGCTCGACGCGTCGAAGATCAGCGGCACTGGTCCTGGGGGTCGCATCACGAAGGAAGACGTCGCCGCCACGATCGCCGCCGGCACTGGCGCGGGTGGCAACGGTAGCGTCGATGCCACGAAGGACATCGCCCCGCCCGCCACCCCCAAGGCCGCGTCCCCGTCCCCCGGACCGCAGTCGCAGCCGCCGTCCAGCGGCTACGAGTCCGACGGCACCAAGCGCGTGCCGATGAGCAAGATCCGCAAGAAGATCGCCGAGAACCTCGTGCGCGCCCAGCAGACGGCCGCCATCCTCACGACGTTCAACGAGGTCGACCTCACCGAGATCATGGCGATCAGGGGCAAGTACAAGGAACGCTTCAACGAGGTCCACGGCATCGGCCTGGGCCTGATGAGCTTCTTCGTCCGCGCAACGGTGCTGGCACTGAAGGAGTTCCCCCGCGTCAACGCCTTCCTGGACGGCGACGACATCCTGTACCACGACTACGTCCACATGGGCATCGCCGTCAGCACCGACCGCGGCCTGGCCGTGCCGGTGATGCGCCACGCCGAGCAACTGTCGTTCGCCAAGATCGAAAGCGAGATCAAACGCCTCGCCGGCGCCACCCGCGAGGGCAAGCTGGCGCTGTCCGAACTGGGTGGCGGCACGTTCACGATCACCAACGGTGGCGTGTTCGGATCGATGCTCAGCACGCCCATCATCAACCCGCCCCAAAGCGGCATCCTGGGCATGCACAACATCGTCAAGCGCCCCATGGTGATCGGCGACAAGATCGAGATCCGGCAGATGATGTACCTCGCGCTGTCGTACGACCACCGCATGGTCGACGGCAAGGAATCGGTCAGCTTCCTCGTCCGCATCAAGCAATACCTGGAAGACCCGTCGCGCCTGATGCTGGAGATTTAAAAACGTCGAAAGATCGATGTGAAACAAACCGGGCGTGCTCAATCAATTGAGCACGCCCGCTGTTCGTTACGGACAATGCGATTGACGCAGCCAATCCAGGCATCGTCATCCGGAGGTACACCGAAGGATCTCGCCCTGTATTCACACGTAAAGCGAAAGAAGTTCTTCGAACTACCTCAGAGGGTGTTAAAGAACACGGTCGCGGCTGCCTTGCCGTGGCATGGGCGTCTCGCCCATGCATGTGGACTGGAATGCGAAGCTTCATTTGTTGGCCGCTGCGCCGACCAAGCCGCTGCAACCAATGCTGTCTTCTGGCCTCACCACACGCATGGGCGAGACGCCCATGCCACGGTCGGAGCGGACGCGGCATTGTTCTTTAACACCCTCTCAGGATGACCACATTCTGTCGAGTACGCAGATCGGTTTCATTATCTCCGCGGCGCGTCGAAGAACTCGACCGTCTCGGCGTTTCCATTGCTGAACCGAATCGCCATGCCCATGCGTCCGACGCGCGGAATCGGGTAGTACCAGACGTCGGCGTCGCGGTAATCGCGTACGGGCCGTTCCGATCCCACGAACGTCGCGATGCGCGGCGGACCCAGCACCGCCGCCACCACCGTCCGGCTGTTGCCGACGATCGCCTTGGCCAGTTGCGGCAGTGACATCCGCGCGTCGGCGATGCGCCGGCTGCCGAGGCGCATCATCAACCCCGCCACTACCCCCGCGGCCAGCATGGCGCCGCCGAGGCAGGCAATCAGGACATCGACGTTCGGTCGTCGCATGTACTCAATTATCGCGCGGGCCGGTGCTTCCGTACAAGTCGAAAATTCACGGCGGAGCGGTCGAGATGGTGGAGCGATCTTCCGCAAGCACCGTCATAGTAGTGGGCATGTACGAAGCGAGCACGGGATCGCTCCGACCGTGGCATGGGCGTCTCGCCCATGCGTGTAGTGAGGCCCAATTGATGGATTTGAGCCAACGGCTTGATCAGCGCGGCAGCCCACAAATCGCGTTCTCTGTTCCAGTCCACATGCATGGGCGAGATGCCCATGCCACGGCAAAGGCGAACGGGAACGTGCTACTGTGAGTCGTCCATGTATTGACGCGTTCGACTTTGCCAAGCTCATCCGCCGCGCCAATAATGACCCATGGATCTCCGTTCCGGTCGCCTCTTCTGGCCCAGCGTCAACGAACCGGCCCCCGACTTTCGCGCGATCGAATCGGATACCGCGTGCGACGTGGCGGTCATCGGCGCAGGCATCACCGGCGCGCTTTTGGCCGATCGGCTATCACAGGACGGCCACCGCGTGGTCGTGCTCGACCGCCGGCCAGTCTGCAGTGGCAGCACGCCGGCGAGCACGGGGTTGCTGCAGTACGAGATCGACACGCCGCTCATTCGATTGCGAAAGCTCTTCGGCGACGACCGCGCCAAGCGCGCCTACCGCGCTTCGTTCCGCACGCTGGCCGACTTTCGTGACCTGATCGCGGGGCTGGATGACGACTGCGGCCTCACCGGGCGGCCCAGCCTGTACCTCGCGTGCGAGCCGGACGATCTGGACGAGTTGCGCGCCGAGTGCAACGCCCGCCGATCGATCGACATCGCGGTCGACACGATCGATGGCGAAATGCTTCGGCGATCGTTCGGCATTGATCGGCCCGGGGCGCTCTGGTCGACGCAGGCGATGGAGGTCGACCCGCTGCGCCTGTCGCTGGCGCTGCTTCGTCGGGCCGTGTGCAACGGAACGCGCATCTTTCCCGGCACGGAAGTCGCGCAGTACGAGCCCGATGCCGACGGCGTCACGCTTCGCACCAGCCGTGGCTTCACCGTTCGCGCCGCCCACGTCGCCTTCGCCACGGGCTACGAGACGCCGGCGTTCCTCGACCAATCCGTCTGCACGCTCAAAAGCACGTATGCGCTCGCCAGTAAGCCGCTGGACGGCTTCCTTCCCTGGCGCGAGCGCTGCCTGATCTGGGAGAGCGGCCAGCCCTACTTCTACGCCCGCACCACCGGTGACGACCGCATGATGATCGGCGGCGAGGACGACGACTTCGCCGACCCAGTCGCCCGCGACGCGCGCATCGGCAGTAAGGCCGACAATCTCGTCGGCAAGTTTCGCGACCTGTTCCCCGCGCTCCCAATCGAGCCCGAGTTCCGCTGGGCCGGCACATTTGCTGAGACGAAGGACGGCCTGCCCTACATCGGCACGACGCCCCAGTTCCCCCGCGGTTACCTCGCGCTCGGCTACGGTGGCAACGGCATCACCTACAGCCTGATCGCCAGCCAGATCATCGCCGACCGCCTGGCCAGCCGCCCCAACGCTGATGCCGAGCTGTTCGCGTTCGACCGGGCCATCGCGCAACAGGACTGACGCGCGCGCGTCCCTTGTTCCAAGGGTCGGCCTTCTGCACAATCGCGTGCGTGCCCCAGACCGAACTTTCCCCCACGCATCGCCGGTTCATGCTGGCCACCATACTCGTGCTCGCAGCGCTCATGCGGCTGGTGGGCAGCGCGCCGCCCGGCGTGCACGTGGACGAGGCATCCAACGCCTGGAACGCGTGGTGCCTTCTGAACCTTGGCACCGACGAGCACTTCCAAACGCTTCCCACCTTCTACACCGGCTCGTTCGGCGACAATCGCAGCGCGCTGTACCTCTACTTCCTCATGCCGTTTCAGGCGGTCTTCGGGTTCAGCGCGTACACGACGCGCCTGCCAGCGGTGTTCGGGGGCATCGCGTCGGTCGGGCTGATGTACGTCGTGGGCAAGCGCCTGTTCGACGCGCGGGTGGGCCTGGCCGCGGCGTTCCTGATGGCGCTGACACCGTGGCAGGTCTTCAGCAGTCGCTGGGGCCACGAGTCCAGCATCGCGCCGCTGCTCGTGCTAAGTTCCGTCGCTGCGCTGTTGTGGGCCGGCGCGCCGTTCACGGGTCAGGCACGGCCGATGACGCCGATGCGCGGCTTCGTCGCCGGCGCGATCTGCGGCCTGGCCTGTTACGGCTACGCCGCGGTGCGGATCGCGCTGCCGGTGCTGCTGATCGCGATCACGCTGGCGACGCTGAAGCACTGGATCGACGCGCTGCGCGACCCGACGCGCCGCTGGGGCGTCGCCGCGATGGCGCTGGGCGTGCTGGTGACGTTCGCGCCGCTCGTTCATCGTCATCTGACCGATGACGGCATCAACACGCGCGGCAACCTCACGTGGGTCTGGGACGCGTCCGACCCGACCACCACGCGCATCGCGAAGGTCGTCGACCGCTATCCCGCCCACTTCGGCCCGACGTATTTGTTCCTGGACCGCAACGACGATCCGACCCAGTCGATGCCGCCGGGCTTCGGCGTGCTGCACTGGTACGCGCTGCCGTTCCTGCTGGTGGGCGTGGTGGTGCTGGCCCGGCGAACGTGGTCTTCGCCGGCGGCGCGGGTGGCGGTCGTCGCGCTGCTGGCGTACCCGGCCGGTGACCTGCTCAGCAGCCACGCCGGCCCGAACACGCTGCGCTCGCTGGCCGGCCTGCCGTGGATGGAATTGACCACCGGCGTCGGCCTTGTGGCGTGCTACGTGCTGCTGCGCGAGCGATGGCGCTGGCCGGCCATCGCCACGATGGGCGTCGTGGGCATCGCGTTTGGCGGCCTGTTCCTGTGGCAGTTGGACCGCGATTTCCGCACCGACCCGGCCCGCTGGAGCGTCCGCACGATGGACATCGCCGCTGCGGTCGACTGGCTGCAGCCGCGGCTGCGCGATTGCGATGCGGTCTTCTGGACGCAGAAGGACACGTCGTTCGTCTACGCGCCGATGCTCGTCTACCTGCAGGCGTCGCCTCGCATGTGGCTGGACGAACCGGTGGCCCGCTCGCGCAGCGTCGGGGAACGTTTCCAAGCCGCCGACCTCGTGTGGCAGGTGGGCAAGCACCACTTCATGTTCACGCACGAGTTCGTCGGCCCCGCCGTCGCCGGCCTCGGTCGCGGTCCACGCGTGGCGTACATCGTGCGGCCGGGCGAGCTCGATCTGGACAAAGACGTCAAACCCAGCGCCGAGATTCTCGGCCCCGATGGGAAGGTGAGCCTGCAGCTGTTCGACCTGCAGTATTGATTGGGCGCGCCGTTGGTAACCCCTGATCCGCCGTTCGGAACCGGGACGCCGACGAGTTCCACCCCCGTCGGCGATCACGTCGCCCATTGCGACACCGCTCGCCCCTCTTCTGTAGGACAGGCATTCCTGCCTGTCTCTCCCCCCGCTCTCCCCCCGTATTCTCTTTGCCTCTCTTCTGTGGCACAGGCATTCTTGCCTGTGTGGCGCTAGCCGCGATAACGAAGAGGCAGAGACGCGAAGGCGCGAAGGAGGACACGAAGAAAAGTGCAGCGCGTTGCGCGGGTTTCACCGCAACTGCGCAGCGCGTCCGTAGAGATGGATAGTTGGCTCTTTGACAATTGAATAGGCGATGCCGCGGACAAGGCCATAACCCGTCGTCGTCACCCGATGGTGCACAATGGTGCAAAATGGTGCACGAAATCGCGTTCTGCCTTACCCAAACCGCCGCCAGGGTATTGTGTTGCGGTTTCCTTCGCGCTTCCTTCGTGTCTTCGCGCCTTCGCGTCTCTTAAATCCTGTCGATGGGAGCGCAACGCAAAGAGAGAGAGAGAGAGAGACAAGAATGTTCGTCCCACCCTATGAAGGGCAAAGGCAGAAGAGACACAGGCAGGAATGCATGTGCCACAGAAGACAGAATACGGGGGGAGAGGCAGACGGGGGGAGAGACAAGCAGGAATGCCTGTCCTACAGAAGAACGACGCCACGGTCACTTACCGTACTTGTCCTTCCACGCGCGCAGGAGTTCGTGGGCCTGCAGGGGAGAGAGCGAATCGAGTTGGGTTCCCGCCAGCGTCGTCAGCAGCTCTTTCGCGGGGTCGACGAACAGGGTGAGCTGCGAATCGTCCACCTCGCGGTCGGCCTTCTTGCCGCGGCTGATGCGGGGCTTGCCGACGTGCTGGACGGCCAGTTCACCCAGCAATTGGCGGGCGCGTTCGAGGACGGGCTTCGGGACGCCGGCGAGGCGGGCGACGTGAATGCCGTAGCTGCGGTCGGTGCCGCCTTCGACGATGCGGTGCAGGAAGATCACCTGATCCTCCCACTCGCGCACGGCCACGTTCAGGTTCTTCACGCCGGTGAAACGGTTGGCCAGGTCGGTCAGCTCGTGATAGTGCGTCGCGAAAAGCGTGTGGCACTTCACGGTGGCCGCGACGTGCTCGCTGATCGCCCAAGCGAGGCTCAGGCCGTCCAGCGTGCTCGTGCCGCGACCGATTTCGTCTAAGACGACGAGGCTGCGATCGGTGGCATTGTTGAGGATGTTGGCCGTCTCGGTCATCTCGACCATGAAGGTCGATTGGCCGCCATGCAGTTCGTCGCTCGCGCCGATGCGGGTGAAGAGGCGATCGCGTAAACCCACTGTTGCGCTCTTGGCCGGCACGTAGCTGCCGACGTGCGCCAGCAGCGTGATGAGCGCAACCTGGCGGATGTACGTGCTCTTACCGGCCATGTTCGGCCCGGTGATGAGCGAGAGCGAGTCCCGCTCGCCGAACGTGGTGTCGTTGGCGACGAACTCGCTGCCGAGTTGTTGTTCCAGCACGGGATGGCGCCCATCGATGATCGACAGCACGCGGTCTTCCGTCACCATCGGTCGGCAGTACTTGCGTTCGGCTGCCAGAGAAGCGAGCGCGCTTAGCACGTCGATGCGCGCCAAGGCCAGCGCCATCTCTTGGAACGTCGCGACATGAGGCAGGAGCGTTTGCCGGACGTTCTCAAAGAGTGATTGCTCGAGCGCGATCGCCTTGTCCTGCGCGCCGAGGGCCTCGCTCTCGAAGGACTTTAGCTCGGTCGTGATGTAGCGTTCGCTGTTGGTCGTGGTCTGCTTGCGGGTCCAATTGGCCGGCGCCTTGTCCTTGTGGACGTTGGTTACCTCGATGTAGTAGCCGAAGACCTTGTTGTACCCCACTTTCAGGTTGGGGATGTTCGCCTCGGTCGCCAGTTGCGATTGGTAACGGGCGAGCCATTGCTGGCTGTTGGTGCCGATGTCGCGCAGGCGGTCGAGTTCGGCATCGAACCCGGTCGCGATGACGCCGCCCTCGCGCAGGTGTGGGGCGGGTTCGGGCTGGATCGCGCTGCGAAGGTAGGCCGCCTGCCCTTCCACGAAGGGTCGCAGTTGGGCCAGATCCGGCGCGACGGTCTCGGCGGCCCGCAGGGCGGCCAGGCGGTCGATCAGCGCCGGTAGCGATTCGAGGCAACGCCCCAGCGACGCCAGATCGCGCGGGTTGGCCCGCCCCACCGCGATCCGGCCGACGATGCGCTCGATGTCGCAGACGTCGTCCAATGCCGCGGCGATCTCTTTCAATGCGGTCGGCTCGTCCAACAGCGCCGCGATGGCGCTCTGCCGCGCCAGGATGTGTTCCAGATCGCGCAGCGGTGTGCGCAGCCATTGCCGGAGCAACCGGCCACCCATCGTCGTGCGTGTGCGGTCGATGGCGGATAAGAGCGATCCCTCGGTTCCACCGCTGCGCACGGTGCGGTCGATCTCCAGGCTGCGCCAACTGGCGGGGTCGATCAGCAGATGATCTTCAATCGCGTGACGGCGCATCGGGCGGATGTGGGCCAGCGCCGACCGCTGGGTTTCTTCGAGGTACGTTAGCACCGCGCCACAGGCGAGCACGGCGGCGTCGTCGTCGGTGAAGCCAAAGCCACCAGCGGTCTTGGCCTGCCATTGCCGCTGCAACTGCTCGCGCGCATGGTGCGGCGTGAACTGCCAGCCGGGTCGGGTGGTTACGGTACCGATGCCCAGCTTGCCGATCGCCGCCCCCACCGCGTGCGGTTGGCCACTGGGCAACTCGGGGATCAGCACCTCCGCGGGCCGCAGGCGGGCGATCTCGTCGATCACCTGCCCCTCGTTGCCGCTCATGGCGACGCAGGCACCGGTCGACAGTTCGACCCAAACCAACCCGGCCCGGTAACCGTCGCTCTTGCTGACGCCAAACGCGACGGCGGCCACGAAGTTGTCGTTGCGGCCGTCCAGCAGCGCGTCGTCGGTCAGCGTGCCGGGCGTCATCAGCCGCACGACCTCGCGCTTCACCAGACCCTTGGCCAGGGCGGCGTCTTCCATCTGCTCGCAGATCGCCACCTTATGACCGGCGGCGATCATCTTGCGCAGGTAGTTCTCGACGGCGTGGAACGGGATGCCCGCCATCGGGATCTCGTCCGGCGAACCCTTGTTGCGACTGGTGAGCGCCACGCCCAGCACCTTGGCGGCGGTCTTAGCGTCCTCCCAGAACATCTCGTAGAAGTCGCCCATGCGAAAAAACAGCACGTAGCCCGGGTGCTGGGCCTTGAACTGCTGATACTGCCGCATGGCTGGCGACAGCGCTTTTTCCGGGGCTGGAGTTGGTACGGCGGCGTCGTGCATCGGGGGCGAGCGAGGGTACGCCGGGCGTGGTTTGCGATCAAGAAACAGAGGATGAACCGCCAAGAACGCCCAGGAAGAAGAGCGAGGATGGAGGAATGAGAAACGAACGTCCGCACTCCGGTTGCCGCTTGCGGCTTAGGAGTGGTTTCAAGACGTCTCGTTACCCGTACCACGGGCGGCTCGCCCGTGGTCATTTGCGAAGAAACGGGCGGGCCGCCCGTTGTACGGGGGGTTTTGAAAGAGCTTCTTAGCCGTCCGCGCTTTCCATCCTCCATCCTAAATCTTCCATCTTCGTTTTTTCTTTCTCTTTAGCGTCCTTGGCGGTTCGATCGCTTTTTCCTTTCCCCCTGCCAATGCATCCCTTATGATCCGACTTCCCGGTGGATGGAGTGAAACGAGGAACTCACGAGGGCCTCCGGGATGTTTGAAGGATATGAATCTGACGGCCTGTACGACGAGATGTTCGCGTCGGCGGGGGTTCCGCGCGAACATTACGGGCCCGTCACCACCCGCCTGCAGAGCATGGGTCACGACGCCGTCACCCGACGGCTTCGCATGGCCGACGTCTCGTTCCGCAATCAGGGCATCACGTTCGCGGTCTACGGCGACAATCGCGGTGTCGAGAAAACGATGCCGTTCGACCTCGTGCCCCGCATCGTGCCATCGGACGAGTGGGCCACGATCGAAAAGGGCCTGGCCCAGCGCCTGACGGCGCTCAACATGTTCTGCCAGGACATCTACCACGAACAACGAATCCTGCGTGAGGGCGTGATTCCGCCCGAGCTGATCTACGGCGCCCAAAGCTTCCGCCGGGAAATGTTCGGCGTGAACGTGCCGAAGAACGTCTACATCCACATCTGCGGCACCGACCTGATCCGCGGCGCCGATGGCCTCTACTACGTGCTGGAGGACAACGGCCGCACGCCCAGCGGCGTGTCGTACGTGCTGGAGAACCGCGCGGTGATGAAGCGCGTCTTCCCCGCCCTGTTCAGCGCCTACCGCGTGCGGGCGATTGAAGATTACCCCTACAACCTGCTGCAGTGCCTGAAGTACGTCGCCCCGCCGCACGCTGAGAATCCGCACATCGCGGTGCTGACGCCGGGCATCTACAACAGCGCGTATTTCGAGCACAGTTTCCTCGCGCGGCAGATGGGCGTGGAACTGGTGGAAGGGCGCGACCTGCTGGTCGACAACGCCTTCGTCTACATGCGCACCACCAGCGGCCTGCGGCGGGTGGACGTGATCTATCGCCGCGTGGACGACAATTTCTTGGACCCGCTCGCCTTCCGCCCCGACAGCGTGCTCGGCGTGGCCGGCATTATGAACGCCTACCGGCTGGGCAACGTGGCCCTCGTGAACGCCCCCGGCACCGGCGTCGCCGACGATAAGGCGATCTACCCGTTCGTGCCGGACATGATCAAGTTCTACCTGGGCCAGGACGCCATCCTGCCCAACGTGCCGACCTACATCTGTGCCCGCGATCAGGACCGCAAGTACGTCCTGGACAACCTGGACAAACTCGTGGTGAAGGCCACCAACGAGTCCGGCGGCTACGGCATGCTCATGGGCCACCAAGCAACCAAGGACGAACGCGCGAAGTTCGCTGAGAAGATCAAAGAGGACCCGCGAAACTACATCGCGCAGCCGATCATCCAGCTCAGCCAGCACCCGAGTTTGGTCGGTGACCATTTTGAAGGTCGACGGATCGACCTGCGCCCATATCTACTGTACGGCGAGAAGGTCATCGTCATGCCGGGCGGCCTGACGCGCGTTGCGCTGCGAAAGGGCAGCCTTGTCGTCAACAGCAGCCAAGGGGGTGGCAGCAAGGATACCTGGGTGCTGGACGATGGGTCGGAGGATGAGGAGTAAGCAAGTTCCCTCTCCCGGTACTCCGGGAGAGGGTTAGGGTGAGGGTGATTTTGATGGACGGGCGTCGCCAGCCGTTCGAAATCACCCTCACCCAGCCTCTCCCGGAGTACCGGGAGAGTGGCCGGAACAAGCCAGCAGCGCCGATGAAGCGTTATGAACATGAACAGCCCACAATCCCAACTCACCTCCGGCCCGGCGACAGCGTACGGGGCGAAGGTGAACCAGCACTCGCGGCCGATCCTGGCGCGCGACGCCGACTCGATCTATTGGATGAGCCGTTACGTCGAGCGTGCCGAGCACGTCGCGCGGCTGCTGCTGATCAACACGAACCTGCTGGTCGACGTCGGCGACCTGGCGCCGGCGCTGGAGCAGCGCATGTGGCAGAGCATGCTGACGATCATGCACTTGCCGCCGCTGGAGATCGCCGAGGACGACGAGCGCAACGTCGGCCAGCTGATCGCGCGGCACATGACCTTCGACCGCGAGAACCCCAACAGCCTCTACAACTGCATCTGCCGGGCCCGCGACAACGCGCGCGGCATTCGCGAGCACATCTCTTCGGAGATGTTCGAGAACATCAACACGCTCTACTGGTTCATCCGTTCCGACGAGGCCGTGGCCCGGTTCGAGGAATCGCCCGAAGAGATCTACCGGCAGGTGATGGCCGGCGCGATGCTGTTCGAGGGCCTGACCGATCAGACGCTGGCGCACGACCAGCGGTGGCAGTTCGCGCAGCTGGGCAAGTTCCTGGAGCGCATCGACGTGACCACGCGCGTGATCGACACGAAGTTCGCGATCCTCAGCAGCGCCGAGGCCTCGCTGGAAACGCCGCTGCGCAACATCCACTGGATGGCGGTGCTGCGGTGCTGCTGCAGCATCGAACATTACCGCCGCATGTTCGTCGGTGACATGGATCCGCTGAACGTCGCGGCATTCCTGATTCTGCAGCGGAACTTCCCGCGCAGCATAAGGTACTGCGTCGAAGGCGCCCACGAGGCGATCGCCGGCATTCGCGGCGACGCCAACCCCGGCAGCATCGACCCCGCCGAGCGCATCCTCGGTCGCCTCGATACCCAACTGGAGTACGCCGAGCTCCAGGAGATTCTCGCCGAAGGCCTGCCGGCATATTTGCAGCGCATCCAGGCCGCGGTGAACGACACGGCGCTGGCGGTGCAGAAGACATACTTTTTACATTAAGCCCTAAACCCCAAGCCCCAATGACCAACAAAGGCTCAATCACCAATGACCAAGAAAGCCACGCCACAGAGATGGTGCCTGGCCTGATTGGGATTTGGTCATTGGTCATTTGTTGGTCATTGGGGCTTGGTCATTGAGTCGTCCAACATGCTTCTCAAGATCAAACATCAAACCGACCTCCTCTACTCCGACCTGATCAGCGAGAGCGTGATGGAGCTGCGCATGGGGCCACGGCAGGAGAACGACCAGCATCGGTTGTCGTTCAGCCTGGCGATCGGGCCGGCGTCGCCGGCGGCCAGTTACTTCGACTGGCTGGGGAACATCGTGCACGCGTTCACCGTCAACGCGTTCCACGCGAGCATCCGCATCGTCGCCACCAGCGTCGTGGAGATCGATCGACCCAAAGCCGAGGTCGAACGCTTCGCCGACCAATGGCCGTTGCCCCCCGGGGCGGCCGGGTACACGTGCTACGACTACCTGCACTTCGGCGGGCCGATCGTCGACTCGCCGGCGCTAAGGCAACTGGTCGAGATGATCAACCCGAAACCGGGCGCGTCGCTTGGCGAGTTGGCGCTGCGCATGCTGCATTTGATTGACGAGAAGTTCGTCTACAAGACCGGCGTCACCAACTTCGCCAGCCCGATCACCGACGTGCTCGACAGTGGCGCCGGCGTCTGCCAGGACTTCACGCACCTGATGATCGGCATGAGCCGTGCCATTGGCGTGCCGGCGCGGTACGTCAGTGGATACGTGCACCCCGACAGCGACAACTTCCGCGGGTTCACGCAGACGCACGCCTGGTGCGAACTGTTCTTCCCCTCGGCCGGCTGGGTGGGGTTCGACCCGACGAACAAGTGCGTGGTCGGCCCCAACTTCATCAAGGTCGCCATCGGCCGCGACTTCCGCGACGTGCCACCCAACCGCGGCGTCTACCGTGGCAAGGCGAGCGAGTCGATCGACGTGAAGGTGCACACCGAGGTCCTACCCGCCATTCCCGGTGAGCTCGCCGCCGAACGCGTGCACTCGTTGCCCGTCCCCACCTACCCCGCCGGCTACAACATCCACCGCGAGATGATCAACCAACAGCAGGAACAGCAGCAGCAACAAAACAGCGGCGTCCACTTCGCCCGCACGGTCTGACCCTCGCGCGTCCCCACTCTCTCTTCTGTAGGACAGGCATTCCTGCCTGTCTCTCCATCCCGTCTGCCTCTCCCCCCCGTATTCTGTGGCACAGTCATTTCTGCCTGTGTCTCTACCTTTTCGTGGGACGGGCATCTTTGTCTGTCGCTCTTTGCGTTGCGCTTCTATCGACAGAGAGTAAGAGACGCGAAGGCGCGAAGACGCGAAGGCGCGAAGACGCGAAGCAAACGCGAAGGACATCACAACCTGCTGTCGTGGCGGCGGTTTGGGTAAGCCGAAACGCGAATCCGTGCACCATTGTGCACCATTTTGCACCATCGGGTGAACGGGACAGGGCTGGCGGGTTCTCGGGCGTCGGCTATTCACTTGTCAAAGAGCACACTATCCATCTCTACGCTCGCGCTGCGCGATTGACGTGCAGCAGGCGCAACACCCACTGATTTCCTTCGCGTCCTCCTTCGCGTCTTCGCGCCTTCGCGTCTCTGCCTCCCCCTCTCACTCAATCGCCCTACCGCATCCTCCACGATCGCCGTACCATGCGAACCATGGCGGACGTTTCCCTTCAATCCTTGTGCGAGTTGGGCCAGGCGCAGCTCGTTGAGACGCAGTATTTGACCTCGATCGCCACGTTCGTGCAGGCCGAGCGGATCGCGTGGGAGTCGGGCGATCTGGAGACGCTGTCGCGGCTGTACTTTCCCCTGCAGGAAGCCCGGCGACAGGCACGGCAGCGATGCGGTGAAGGCATCGTCAAGCTGGACCTGATCGCCAGCGGCCCGAACGACGCTTCGATCGATGCCGACCGAATCGTCGGCCAATGCCCGCACGGCCAACTGCTGGTGGCGGGTTGGGGAAGCATTCGACCCGCGATGGACGTGCGCAACCTCGCGATGGCGCGCGGGCTGTACCTCGAGACCTTCCTCGGGGCCGTCTACCCAATCACCGGTGGCGGGCGTGCGGTGGCGATCGTACCGCTGGACGACGCGAAATTGCCGGAGCCGACCGAGCGGTCGATCGACGCCCTGCTGCCGTTGCTGCCGCCGCACAGCATGGTGTTGCCAGCGTCGCAGTTGCCCGCCGGCGAGCGTCGCGGCACCACGCAGACGTTCGCCGAGACGATGGCGATGTGGGAACAACTTCACGCGCCGTTCCTGGCCGCGGCCGACGCGAGCGTGGATCTGCTGCAGCGCATGCAAGGGTATCGAAAGACGCTGCGCGTGGATGGCGGGTGCGAACTGGCGCATCAGCGCCTGGCGATCACGGCGCGCGAGCTCGATCGGACGCGACGATCGCAACAGGCCTCGCGACACGTCCCGTTCGATGCGGATTAATTTGGGATTCAGTTTCCTCCTCATATAGCCCCGGGCTTGCCCGGGTTCTTCTTGCGAGAACGAATTCCCCGGGCAAGCCCGGGGCTATATCGCGCCACGAACAGACGCCCGTCATCCCGATCATCGTGCCCCACCACTTCTCGCGTTAACGCCCAAGCTCGCCCGTGCTACAACGGTTGCCGATCTACAAGGAGCGGACGATGCGATTCGGCATGGGTGGCCTCGGTGGTTTCGGTCGTCGGCCTCGCGGAGGTGGCGGTGGGCGCGGGCGGTTGATGATCGGCGTGGTCATCGCGATCGTCGCGCTCGTGAGCTACTTCGGCAAGGAGAAGATCACCAATCCTGAAACCGGCGAGTCGTACCGCAGGGCGATGAACGAGGACCAGCAGAAGGCGCTCGGCCTGCAGGCGGTGCAGGAGATGGTGCCCCAGATGGGTGGCGAGATCGACCCCGCGCGCGACCCCGCTGCCGCGCTCGTGGACGAGGTGGGCGCCAAGCTGGTGCGAGAGAGCGGCGCTTCGAAGACACCGTTCGCCGACAACTTCAACTTCTTCCTGATCAACGACCCCAACACGATCAACGCCTTCGCATTGCCCGGCGGGCAGGTTAGCATCACGCGCGGCCTCTATGACCGATTGGAAGACGAATCTCAGGTCGCCGGTGTGATCGGTCACGAGATCGGTCACGTCGTTGCCGAGCACAGCGCCCAACAGATGGCCAAGGGCGAACTCGGCCGGACGTTGGCGGTGGCGGTTGGTGTGGGCAGCGAGGATAACCGCGTCGCCATGGCCAGCATGATGGCCAACCAAATGCTCCAACTAAAGTATGGCCGCGACGACGAACGCCAGAGCGACGAGCTCGGCCTGAAGTACATGGTGCAAGCCGGCTACCACCCCGAAGGCATGCTTGGCGTGATGAAGGTTCTGCAGGAAGCCAGTGGCGGCGGCCGCCAGCCGGCGTTCATGGCGTCGCACCCGCATCCTGAAGAACGGCTGAAGACGATTCAGAAGTTCCTGGATGAGAACAAGGAGAAGTTAGCTGAGATGAACCTCACCCGCGGGCGGAAGCTGCGGTGAGCGTTCGTCCCAATGTTTGATCCAGCAGTCAATACGCCTTTGGCAACAAGCCACTCCCTCTCCCTCCGGGAGAGGGCAGGGGTGAGGGCCGTCGTTACGAGCGGCTCTCGGTACCGCACGCTTCGCTCCCACGTTCGCACTCCGATAAGATCGCTTCCAACACCGCGACCAGGTGCAGCCTCACATCGACGTTGAGAAATCGAACCACCCGCATCCCATTTCGTTGCAAGTACGCAGTTCGCGATGCGTCGTACGCCTCGCGCTCGTAGTGCGACGCCCCATCCACTTCTACGATCAGCTTTGAACCATGACAGTAAAAGTCCGCGATGAACGGTGGATGGGGATGCTGCCGGCGAAACTTGAACCCGTTCAATCGGCGGTTGCGCAGACAGGACCAGAGCTTTGCCTCCGCGGGGGCTTGCTCGTGGCGCATTGAGCGGGCGAAAGCTAAAGCCTCTTCATTGAGTGCGGGCTTGCGAAGAAAGTCCACTTCTGTAACCCCGCCCCTCACCCCTGCCCTCTCCCGGAGGGAGAGGGGGGAAGGTTCTAGAAGAAGCGACGCTTCGCCCACGTCCTTACACGTCCAGATTCTTCACTTCCAGCGCATGCTCCTCGATGAACTGCCGACGGCGTTCGACGTCTTCGCCCATCAGCACGCTGAACATGCGTTCGGCCTCGGCGGCTTCGTGGAGGGTGACGCGGAGGAGGACACGGACCGACGGGTCGAGCGTGGTTTCCCAGAGTTGGTCGGCATTCATCTCGCCCAGCCCCTTGAAGCGCTTCACCTCGACGCCGTGCTTGGCGATGCGGTGGATTTCGGGCAACACCTGACCCACGCCGGCGACCTCGGCGAACTTGTCGTCGTTCAGCAACGCGTAGCGGGTCGCAAGCTTTTCGCCGCTGACGGATTCTTCTTGGGTTAAGAAGTAGTCGTCGATCGGCAGGTTCAGCTTTTCCAGCTCGATGAAGATCTTCTCCAGGTCACGCACCTCATGCAGTTCCTGGTTCTTCTGCAGGCGTTGCGGCACGGCCTTACCATTGGTTTTTGGCGCCGGGATGGTGAGGTCGGTCGGCAGCGTCTCCGCCTTCGGAAGCAGGTCGTTGGCCTGCAGGAAGCCGTCGCGATCGGCGATCGTGTGGAAGAAGTGGTCCTCGCCGTCGGCGATCACGCGGAACAGCGGCAGCTTGCCCTCGGGGTTGCGCTTCGACAGGAAGTCGGCGAAGTCGATGCCGCGCCGCTGGACGACCTTCACCAGTTCCTCGAGTTTCGCCAGCAGTTCCAGCACCTTCACCAGCTGCGGCCCTTCGATGCGCGACGTCTCTACCATGGTCTCGCTGTCGCGAATGATCAGGCTCGTGCCTTCCAACCCAAGCGAGGTGTAGATCTCGCGCATCCGGCGGTCGTTCAGCACGTACTCGACCTTCTTGCGACGCGAGACTTGGTACAGCGGTGGCTGGGCCACGTAGACGCGCCCCGCACGGATGAGCTCGGGCATGTGGCGGAAGAAGAACGTCAGCAGCAGCGTGCGAATGTGCGAGCCGTCGACGTCGGCGTCGGTCATAATGATGATCTTGCCGTACCGGCGCTTCTCGAGGTTGAAATCATCCCGAATGCCGCAGCCCAAAGCGCTGATGATCGTGCGGATTTCCTCGTGGCCCAGCATCTTCACAAGGTTGGCCTTCTCGACGTTCAGCAGCTTACCGCGCAGGGCCAGAATGGCCTGCACGTTGCTGTCGCGCCCTTGCTTGGCGCTGCCACCGGCCGAATCACCTTCGACCAGGAACAGCTCGGTCTCCTCGTTGCTCTTGCTGCGGCAGTCGGCCAGCTTGCCGGGCAAACTGTTGCCCTCCAGGCTGCTCTTGCGGCGGGTCAGCTCGCGCGCCTTACGGGCGGCCTCGCGCGCTTCCGCAGCGAGCATGCCCTTTTCGAAGATCGTCTTGGCTTCCTTGGGGTTCTCTTCCAGGAACGACGCCAGCCGTTCGTTCACGGCCTGCATGACGAACGACTCCACTTCCACGTTCAGCAGCTTGTCCTTCGTCTGGCTTTCAAACGACGGCTCGGGCAGCTTCACGCTGACCACCGCCACCAAACCTTCGCGCAAGTCGTCACCGCTGGGGCGGCTTTCCTTCAGCCAGCCCTTGGCCTCGGCGTAGCGGTTGATGGTGCCGGTAAGCGCGGTCTTGAAGCCGCTGGCGTGCGTGCCACCGTCGTGGTTGTTGATGTTGTTGGCGAACGTGAGGATCGTCTCGCTGTAGCCGTCGTTGTACTGCATGGCCACTTCGACGACGAGCTTCTGGACCGGGTCTTCCTTGTGGAAGCCGATGATGCTCGACATGGTCGTCTTGCCCTCGTTCAGGAAGGCGACGTATTCGACGAGGCCCTTCTCGAACCGGTAGACGTCCTTCTTCCCGACGCGCTCGTCCTCGTAAATGATCTCGACGCCGGCGTTCAAAAACGCCAGCTCGCGCAAGCGCGTGCCGAGCGTTTCGTGGATGAAGTTGACATCGGGGAAGAGCGTGGGGTCGGGCTTGAAGGTCACCTGCGTGCCGGTGCGCTGCGTTTTGCCGATGACGGTGAGGTCTTTGCTCTTGATGCCGCGCTCGTACTCCATGTGATGGACCTGACCATCACGGCTGACCTCGATCTCCATCCATTCGCTGACGAAGTTGACGACCGACGCGCCCACGCCGTGCAGGCCACCGCTGGTCTTGTAGGCCGACTCGTCGCCATGGTCGAACTTGCCACCGGCGCCAAGCGTGGAGAAGACGACCTCAACCGTGGGAATTTTCTCGGTCGGGTGGATGCCCACCGGCACACCACGGCCATCGTCGAGCACGGTGCAGGAACCGTCGGCGTTGATCTTCACGTGGACGTTCTTCGCAAAGCCGGCCAGGGCCTCGTCGATCGAGTTGTCGACGATCTCGTAGACCAGGTGGTGCAGGCCGCGTGCGTTGTAGCCACCGATGTACATGCCGGGCCGGGTGCGGACGTGTTCGACGTCGTTCAGCACGCGGATCATGGACTCGGAATAGACCCCGTCCCCACCGGTGGGCAAGGGGACGACAGTTCCATCGGTAGCGGGGTTCGGCGTGGGTTGCGACATGCGGTTTCGTTTCTCCTGGCAAGCTCGTCAGCAGGCACCCAAATCGCAAGACAATCACGCGAAAATCGGGTCGTCCCCTCGGCCCGTCGGCGGGCTTTATCTGACCCTTATATTATGGCGATTGGCGGTCCGATTTCCATTGTTGCGGCGGTTTGGGGGAGGATTGATTTTCCGCTCTGGAAGGTGAATTTTGCGGCGTTTGCCATGGCCGGCAAATCGGGTCGTTTCACCACTTGATCCCTTTCCCCTTGCGACCTTTCATTGACCATGCCACCATGGCCCGCCGTGCGTCGTAAGTCCCGATTTGTCGCCGTCCTGTTGCTGGCCTGCATGGCCGCTGCGCCCACCACCCGGCCGGATGTGGCGGGGCTGATTGACAATCTCGCCAACCGCGACCCCATGGTCCGCGCCACGGCGACAAAGCAACTTCAGGAGATCGGCCCACCGGCGCGCGAGCAACTTCTGGTGGCGACGCAGGACTTGGACCCGGAAACCCGCGCCCGGGCGGCGGCGATTTTGGCGGGCATGTCGCTGGCCAGGCCGGGCGATCTGCCACAGGTGCGGGCGCGGCTCGAGCAGTACCGCAAGGCCGAGCCCTCGGAACGGCAAAGCATCATCGAACGCCTGGCCCGCCCGGGCGACGTGACGGCGGCGACGGTGCTGATGCGCATCCTCGCTGAGGCCACGAGCGAGGAGGACCGCTGGGCCGCCAGCAACGCGCTGATATCGCCGCCGTCCCCCTACCGGCTCAACGCCGACGTGCAGCGCAGCATTCGCGAGTTGGACACCACCGGCCGCAATGTGCCGTTGCTGGTGGCGGTGGGCATCGCGTGGCAGGGGCGCGATTCGACACGGTCGAACGCGATCCTGCGCCGCGCCGTCGACATCGCCGCCGAGCGCGGCGCGCCGGCGGACGAGGAAGTGCTGTCGGTGCTCGATTCGCTGCTGGACCACGCGATGATGGCCGCCACCTACGACGACGCGGCCCACCTGCTGCGCACGCAGATCAGCCTGGGCATGCCGTACATCCCGGGTCGCCCGTCACCGGCCGTCGAACTGCTGGGCCTGCATGCAGCCGTCGGACCGTTGGACGGCATCGCCGGTGATGTGCGCTCGCTGAACCGCCAGCAACGAACCGGCCCCCACGCGCTCTACGCCGTCGCCCATTTGCTGCAGCGCAGCCGTCGACCCCTGCTGGCTGAGGGGGTGGCGCTGATCGCATCGCAGGTGGGCGAGCAGACGCCGACGCGCCGTCTGGAGGTGGGCCAGCTGCTGTCCTCGCACCGCCACGACCGCTGGGCCCGCCGTGAGCTGACGCGGGCGCTGGAACGATCGCCCGACGCCGACGAGTACGATGGTCAGTCGATCGACGCGGCGATGCGGCTGGCGCTGATCGCGATCGACCGTCTCGCCTATTCCCGCGCCGCCGAGTTGCTCGATCAAGCCATCGAAGAGCTGCCGGCCGGGTCGCGCATGGTGCGCACCGATCGCACGGGCCGCCAACAGTGGGTGGACGTCGACCAGCTTCGCGTGGAGGCCGCCTACAACCGCCTGCGCGCCGCGCGGCTGGCGGGCGACGCCGCGGGGGTGAAGCAGCAGCTGGACGAGCTGATGCGCCTTCCGCTGGACGACATGGACATCGTCTGCGACCTGCTGCCGGTGCTGCGCAAGCACAAGCGTGACGCCGAGGCACAGGACCTGTTCGACCGGCTGTACGCGGTCTACAAGTCGGCTCTGGACCTCGACCCCGAGCACCCCGAATACCTGAACAACGTCGCCTGGTTCTGCGCCCGCAGCGGCGAGCGGCCGCAGGAAGGCGTGGAACTGGCGACGAAGGCCATCGCGACCGACAAAGACAACGGCGCCTACCTCGACACCGCCGCCGAGGCCCACTTCCGCGTCGGCAACCCCGCCGAAGCGGTGCGGCTGGAACGCCGGGCGCTGGAACTGCGCCCAAACGACCGATTCATGTGGGGCCAACTGCGGCGGTTCGAACGGGGTTTAGCGCAGAATCCCCAGTAATCGCTGCGACCGTGGCATGGGCGTCTCGCCCATGCTCGCAGAGAGGCCAGAAGATAAGATTTGATTCAGCGGTTTGGTCAGCGCGGCATCCACTAAATCGGATTTCCCATTGCAGTCCGCACGCATGGGCGAGACGCCCATGCCACGGTTAAACGTTCACGCCCCCGCCCGCTTGTGCCTATACTTCGAAACGTGCTGCGCCTCACCCGACAGGTTCGCTTTGCGATCAACGCGACGCCCGACGATCAGCGGTCGCACGCGCCCGCGAACTCGCACGCGGGGTACCCGGCGCTGACCGGGCTCGGTTACCACTTCGCGCTGGACGTCACCCTGGTCGGCGAGCCGGACCCTAAGAGCCAATACCTGCGCAACATCAAGGACATCGACACCGTCGTCCGCGACCGCGGGATCGACATCGTCGAGCGCCATGTTGCGCGTGGCACGTTTGGCGGCGGTGGGCGTGTGGTGGCCGAGTTGTTTACCAAGATGGCGGACGCATGGCCGGGCAGCAGGCTGGCGTCGATTGAGTTGTCGCTAAGCCCCTTCCTCTCGCTTTGCGCCGCGGCGCCGGAGTTACACATGGTCCGACTCAGCCAGCGATTCGAGTTTTCCGCGACACATCGCCTGCACAACCCGACGTTGTCGGACGACGACAATCGCCGCACGTTCGGCAAGTGCAACAACCCGCTCGGCCACGGGCACAACTACGAGGTGCAGGTGACCGTGGCGGCCGAGCCGGACGCAGCGGGCAAAGTGGTCGACGTGACGGCGATGCAGCGAACGGTTGCGCAGCACGTGATTGACCGCTTCGACCACAAGAACCTCAACGCCGAGGTGCCGGAGTTCGCGTCGACCATCCCCAGTGTCGAGAACATCGCCAAGGCGGCCTACGGCCTGCTGAAGCCGCACTTCGCGACGCCGGTAAAACTGGTATCCGTGACCATTTGGGAAACGCCCAAGACGTGGTGCGAGTACAGCGAGTAGCGACCGCCCCTTGGCCACGCATTAAGACGGGCACGCGGCCGCCCCACCCCTGTTGATCGATGGCACTGCCGGAACAAGCGGGCGATAACGTCGAACGGCTATCGCTTGGGGCTAGCCACGGGCTCGATCAGGCGGTCGCCGAACCGCGTGTTATCAGTCAAGAACGGACACCGCCGATTGATCGTTTCGCTGCGGGCGAGCAGCTTGTCGGATAGCGCCCGAAGCGCTTTCACCTCTCGCCGTAACCGCTCGAGTTGAAGATCGTCGCCCTCCCACTCTTGAGGGTGTTGTTGATCCATGATGCATCCATTATACCCGCGCATTCCTACCACGGCACACAAATTTAGCAATTAACGATTACGCTGTGGTTGCGAATGGCTAACAGAACCACAAAGTTTACATCTGAAGCTGATGCACGTTCAGGCACGTGTGAACGTTTTTGAGTTGGCCAGTAGGCCTACTTCTTCATCGGCATGTCCGCCGGCGCGGAGTTGTGCAGCGCCACCGTGACGGTCGTGCCGACCCCGACCTTCGACCGAAGGCTCAGCGCCCCACCGAGCCCGGCGACGGCGTGCTTTACGATCGCCAGGCCCAGCCCGGTGCCGCGACCGGCGCTGCCGCTGCGGGCGGGGTCGACCTGGTAGAAGCGCTCGAAAACGCGCTCCACATGTTCGGGGGGAATGCCAATGCCGGTGTCGATCACCGAGATGCGCGTCTCGTCACCGCTCTGGCGAAACTCGAGCGTCACGCTGCCGCCGGGCGGCGTGAACTTGATGCTGTTCTCGACCAGGTTCTTCAGCACCAGGTTCAACAGGCGCTCGTCGGTCTCGAACGCTGCCGGCGTGTCGGGCGAGTCGGCCAGCTTCAGCTCGACCAGCTTTTCCCGCGCGAACGCGCCCAGCCCGGAACGCAGCAGCGTGAACACGTCGACCGTCTTCACGCGCTGCAACTGCGGCTTGAGGTCGGGGCTTTCCACGCGCGACAGATCGAGCAGATCGCGCAGCATCTCCTCGAGCCGGTTCAGGTGCCCCTCGATGATGTTGATGCAGCGCATCGTCTGCTTGGCGTCGTCGTCGTACACCTCGCGCAGCGTCTCGAACGCCATCTTGATGGCGGCCAGGGGCGTGCGCAGCTCGTGGCTGGCGTTGGCGACGAAGTCGGTCTTCATCTGCACGGTTGCGCTGAGCTGCGTGATGTCGCGCAACACCAGCAGCACGCCCCCACCGGCCGTGCGTGTGGCGAAGGCCTGGAAGGTCAACCGCTGGCCGGAGCGCATGAGCTGCATCGTCCGCTGAACTGACCGCGACACCGCCAGCGCGGCCGTCAGTTCCTCACTGGCGGGCAAGGGGTCGTGGGCGTTCTGGATCGCGGCGTCGAAGAGCTCGACGATCGCGTTGTCGTGAACCACCGCCACCAACTGCATGCCGCGCGCCATGTCGACCGCCACGCTCAGCAGCTGCGATGCCGGCTGGTTGATGAGCACGATGCGGCCGGTGGCGTCGGTGGTGATGATGGAATCGGGCAGCGTGTCGACGAGCGTCTGCAGGTCGGCCCGCTGCATGCGCAGGCCGCTCAACTGCGTTCGCACCTGCCGCGCCAGGTCGTTCAACCGCCCGGCCATCTGCTGTAGTTCGGGCGCGCCCTGCGGCGCGGCGCGCAGCTTCCAGTCGCCCTCGGTCAGCTGATCCATCGCGCGGTTCAGTTCGTCGACGGGCCGCGTCCAGCGGATGTGCCGCCACGCGAACCAGATCCCGGTGACAACGAGGCCGACGATGATGGCCGTCAGCCAATACGCGCTCTCGGTAAACCCCTGCCGCCGTTCGTACGCCGCCACGGCACGCAACGCGCCGCCGCACACGAGCGAGACGATGACGAAGAACAGGAGTTGTCGAAACACCGACGATCGCGCGTTCATGGAGACCACATCCTAGCGAAGTGATAGTGAAATGCGTGGTTGCGCCACATTTCCTGGCCCCCGGTAGAAGGCTAGGTGCAGCCTCGCCGATCAGATACGGCGCCCAAACGACCAAGTTGTCATTCCGATGGGAGCCTCAGGCGACCTGAGGGATCTCGAACACGTACGGTTCGCGGCCATGGGAGATGGGTCAGGTCGGCAAGCCTCCCATCGGGATGACACGTCACTGATCAACGCAGGGGTTTTGCCGCCCCTTACTCCTCCGCGTCCGGCGACTCCTGCAACCGGTAACCAACACCGCGGACGGTGTGAACCATCCAGCTGGCGACACCGAGCTTCTTGCGGATGGCGGTGATGTGCACGTCGATCGCGCGATCGGTGACGAACACGTCGGTACCCATGGCCTTGTCCATCAGCTGGTCGCGCGTCAGCACGCGCCCGCGAGCGGTCACCAGGGCGCTGATGAGCTTGAACTCGGTCAGCGTCAGTTTGATGCTCTCGCCGTTCACCGTCACGTCGTGCTTGCTCGTGTCGATCGTCAGCGGCCCGGCCTTCAGGATGGCCCCCTCGGCGATCGGTTGATTGGCGGTCTCCGTCCGGCGGAAGACGGCGCTCATGCGGGCCAGGAGAATCTTCGGGCTGGCGGGCTTGGTCACGTAATCGTCTGCGCCCAGCGTGAGGCCGACGACCACGTCGGTCTCTTCCGCCTTGGCGGTCAGCATGATGATCGGGATGCCGGCCGTGCGCGGGTCGCTCTTCAGGCGGCGCGTGACCTCGGTGCCGTCCAGGCCGGGCAGCATCAGGTCCAGCAGCAGCATGTCGGGCAGCTCGCGCTGCGCGATCTCGACGGCCTGCAGACCGTTGCCGCTGGAGAGCACGTCGTACCCGTTGCGCTGCAGGTTGTAGGTGATGAGTTCGAGGATGTCCTTCTCGTCGTCCACGACCAGAACGGTCTTCTTGCCACTGCCGCGCGAGGCATGAGCCGATCCAACGGCCGCTGGGGCATGGGCGTTGGCGCGGGACGGTTCGGATGGACGGGAATCGGCGCTGCGCATCGTGGATAAGCTCCCGGAAAACCTGGGCCGGAACGAGTAGGATGGGCTGACGGTCGAACTGGTCATCCGTGTCATGCCCGCACAGCGTCGTCGCGGGCCGCGCATCGTCAACAACTTAACAAGGGCTTAGCGCACTCTGAAGACGAGGCTTACGCGCCACCACCGGCGTTGCGGAATGTGCGGATTGTACCCTTGATCTGCCGAGATTCGCGATCAATCATTTGCAACAGATGAAGATCTACACGAAAACCGGGGACGACGGAACGACGGGCCTGATCGGTGGCGACCGCGTGCGCAAGTGCGACCCGCGCATCGAGTGCTACGGCACGGTCGATGAACTGAACGCCGCCATCGGCATGGCAATGGTGACCGCCACCGGTGAGCAACACGGTCACATGGCGGCGATCCAGAACGACCTGTTCGTCATCGGATCGCATTTGGCGATGCCGGAGGTGGGCGCCAAGTCGAGCCACCTGCCAGCGCTGGACGACGCGATCATCGCGAGGCTGGAGATGCAGATCGACGCCGCCGACGCCGCCCTGCCACCGCTGCGCAACTTCATCCTGCCCGGTGGTGGTGAGACGGCAGCCCGGCTGCACCTGGCCCGCACGATCTGCCGCCGGGCCGAGCGGCTGTTGGTCGACTTCGCGCTGGACCGCCCCGTGCCGGGATTGATCGTCACCTACATGAACCGTTTGAGCGATTGGCTGTTCGTGCAGGCCCGGCTGGCGAACCAATCGGCCGGCATCGCCGACGTGCCCTGGCGCCCGTGATCCTGTTCTAACGCTCAATTTCCTCTCACCCGTCGCCTCAGTCACGCGCATTTTCTGCCGATGGACCTAACTAGTGGCGCAATCCCGTTACCAGGGGTGCAGCCACGTTTGTTATCGGTCCTTCAGAATGCAACCTGGCGATCTTTATCACCTGCTGGCCATCGTGATGTTGCTGGCGGCATCGGTCTGTGCCATTCAGATACGAGCCCAACGCCCCGACGCCGCGGCGAAGCGGCGGGTGGACTTTTGCCTGGGGATGCTCTGCCTGATTGCATGGCTAGGCGTGGTCGCCAGCGATCTGCTGCCGTCACGATTAAGCTGGTCGGATTCGTTGCCGCTTCACATTTGCGACTTCGCCGGGATATTTGCGGCGTTGTCGTTACTGACCAACTGGCGGTGGGCGAGGTCGCTGTCGTTGTTCGTGGGCTTGGGATTGTCGGCGCTGGCGTTCGTATGGCCGGTGGTGACGAAGGGACCGTGGCGGCCAGACTATTGGGTGTATTTCGGTGGCCACGGCGCGATCGTGCTGGCGGCGATCTACGACCTGACGGCACGCGGTTTCCGCACCACCGCGGCCGACCTGCGCGTCGCTGTCACGTCGATCCCGATCTACGCGATCATCGTTGTGCCCCTGGATGCAGGGCTGGGCGTCAACTACGGCTATCTCGGAGATGTCTCGACCAGCGCGCGGCCCATTTTCGAGGCGTTTGGGCCGTGGCCGTACCGCATTCCCTCCCTGCTGCTGGTCGCGGCGAGCATTATGTGCGGCCTGCACCTGCTGACGAAGGTACGACGTGCCCAACCGTGGCAGACCGCCCCCGAACCGGTCACCGCGACGACCGGCCGACCCTCACGCGCGCGCTCGCCGCTACCCTACGTCGTCACAGCGCCCGGTCCCGCCTGGCGTGGCCACGGGGCTGGCGCTGATCGCCTTTCCTGAACGCATCCAGCAGCGATAGGCGATTCCAAGGTTTACATCCGAGGTTCGCACGGCATCGGACAAACCCCGAACGCTCCCAAGTCTTGATCCACGCGCCCATTTCGTTTGCAATATCTCCTGCAACCGGAGACGGATTTCCGGCGTATGATCTCACCAGGAGTCCCAACCGAATGCCATTGCTCGACAAAGTTCACACGCCGGCGGATCTGCGGAAGCTGTCCCTCACGGAACTGCCGGTCTTGGCGAGCGAACTGCGCGAGCGCATCATCGCGGCCGTCAGCACCAACGGCGGGCATCTGGCATCGAACCTCGGCGTGGTCGAACTGACGATCGCGCTGCATTACTGCTACCAGTTCGGCCCCTATCCGACCGGCCCAGACCGGCTGCTGTTCGACGTGGGTCACCAGTGCTACCCGCACAAAATGCTCACCGGCCGGGCGAACGATTTCACGAAATTGCGAAAGAAGGGGCACGTTAGCGGGTTCCCGAACCCGGATGAAAGCCCCTACGACCTGTTCGCGGTGGGCCACGCCGGCACCGCCATCAGCACCGCCGTCGGCATGGCGCGGGGTGATGCGGCCGCGGGCAGACGCAACCACGTGGTCGCGGTGGTGGGCGACGCATCGATCGTCAACGGGTTGGCGTTCGAAGGGCTGAACAACGCCGGCACGCTCAAGCGGCAGATGCTGATCATCCTGAACGACAACGGCATGAGCATCAGCTCGCCCCAAGGCGCGTTCAGCGAGTACCTCGAGCGCGTGCGCGTCAGCACGACCTACGAAGAATTCAAGCGGTTCAGCGAAAAGCTCGTGCACGCGCTGCCGAACCCCATCGGGCACCCGATCGAGCAGGCGTGGAACGCGCTCTGTTCCGGCGTGAAGGGCGCCATGTGGGCCGGGCAGATGTTCGAGGCCATGGGCATTAAATACATGGGCCCGATCGACGGCCACGACCTGCCGGGGCTGGTCAACTTCCTGTCCGAGATCAAGCACGTCGACAAGCCGGTGCTGCTCCACGTAAAGACCAAGAAGGGCCAGGGTTACGAGATTGCCCTGAACGAGCCGACGCGATTCCACAGCCCCGCGAGTTTCCAGGTGAACGGCTGCCGGGTGGAGATGAAGGCCGGCGGGGGCAAGTCGTGGACGACCGCGTTCGCCGACGCCATGATCGAGCTGGCCAACACCGATTCGCGCGTCGTCGCGCTGACGGCCGCCATGCCCGACGGCACGGGCATGAGCAAGTTCCAGAAGTCGCACCCGACCCGCTACATCGACACCGGCATCTGCGAATCGCATTTGGTTGCAATGGCCGCCGGCATGGCCAAGGCGGGCCAGCGACCGGTGGCGGCGATCTATTCGACGTTCATCCAGCGGGCGTTCGACCAGGTGTGGCAGGAAGTGGTGTTGAACGGCCTGCCGGTCGTGTTCGCGATGGACCGGGCCGGCTTCGTCGGCGACGACGGGGCCGTGCATCACGGGTTCTGCGATCAATCGTTCCTGCGCCCGCTGCCTGGTATGGTCCTGATGGCGCCCAGCGACGAGGCGGAACTGAACCGCGCCCTGCGGCTGGCCATGTCCCTCGACACCGCCAGCGCCCTGCGCTACCCGCGCGATAACGTGCCGGCGTGCAACTTCGAGGCGATCGTCGACCAGTCGCTCGCCGGCTTGGCCACCGCCGAATGGAAGCTGGGCCACAGCCGCACGCTGCGCGACTTCGACGAGCCGGATGCCACCTTGATCGTCTACGGCGCCCTGATGGAAAGCGCCCTCGCCGCCGCCGACGCGCTGCTGCTGGAGGGGTTGAACGTGCGCCTGATCGACGCGCGCTTCTGCAAGCCCTTGGACGCCGCGATGCTCTCTCGCGTCCTGCGCGACGGCCACCCGGTGCTGACGATCGAAGACCACAGCCTCCAAAACGGCTTCGGCACCGCCGTGCTCGAACACGCGATCGCGAACCACCTGTCGACTGATTCGATCACCCGCCTCGGCATGCCCGACCGGCTAATCAGCCACGCGACGCGGCAAGAGCAGTTGACGGAGATTGGCTTGGACCCCGCGGGCATCGCCCGCAGCGTCCGTGAGGTCTTGCAGACGAGTCGCCCAGCCGCGTCACGGCTGTTCACCTGATGCAGTATGCAGAATCCGCTGCGCCCTTCATCCGACGACAGCTTCGGTCGCAGTAGATCGGTTACCGGTTCCATACGCATCGACTCGATCCGTTTGGAAACGCTTACGCGCGATTCTCGATGAGGCTCACCTGCCACGTAACAAAGCACTCCTCAAGGGTTTCCCCGTACGATAAGTCGCGCATCTCATGGGTTACCCTCAATTTATCGCTGCCAGCGGAGTCGTCGCTGCTGCTTAGAAATGCGGCGTGAGAAAGCCAGAAACGCGTCGCATGCTAGAATGATGCGCGATGCGATGACCAGAAACTGATGCTGGGTGATTCGGCACGTCTTTTGTTAATGAACGTTACCAGCTGCACATTGAAAATACGGTGCCTTACTCATCGAAGCCTAACACGGGCCGAAGATAAGTAGCCTGTCGAGGATCAATAAAATACTCGCAGTGGATTGTTGAGCTGATAGCCTGAGTGAACATCTGAGAGATTGCGATGGGGCTCGCTGGAGTGATCAATGGGCATTCGTGAGTTCACGGAGTCTCGACGGGGTAAGCAAAGTGCTGCGTTGCTGCTGGTTGTTGCGATCGGCATCCTGTTGGTGTCGATCCGGGGCAACCTGGGCCAAAGTGAGGCGGCGTCAACTTCACGGACCGGCTATTTCATCTGCACCGAGACTGGGAAGACCTTCCAGTACCAACTCAGCGAAGGTGACACGGTCCCGGTGATGTCGCCCTACAGCGGTTCGAAAACTGGAATCATGGGAGAGCTCTGTTACTGGAACGTGGACGGGTCGATTGGGGAAACTCCTACGGTCGTGTTGCACAACAGTGACGCACGCAAAGCAGGCCCCACCTTCTGTCCCACATGTGATCGGTTGGTGGCCAAAGACAACCCGCCGCCAGTTCCGAATTATGCACCCGTTAAACGATCCGAGTATAGGGCTAACTGACGCGCAACTAAGGGACAGCAAAATGAAGACTTCACTTAACGGACGAGCCGCCGGCTTCACGCTGGTAGAGTTGCTGGTCGTTATCGGGATCATCGCACTCCTGATCTCGATCCTCCTGCCGTCATTGAACAAGGCGCGTGCCGCGGCCAACACAGTCGCATGCTTGGCAAACCTTCGATCGCTCGGCCAAGCGATGGCGATATACTCTACGGAGAACAAGGGGGCGATCCCTGGGTCGCCTCACACGACCGGACGCAACCTTTGGCGGGTGACTGGAACTGCATATTCCAATACCTTCCTTTGGAACACGAACCCGGGCCCTGCCTTGGAGTTTTTCGATTTTTATGGTCCACTGGCATCCCTGACCGGCACCAAGCTGCCAGCTCGTACGAACAATGGGGAACGCTGGAACGACTATCGGCAGGTCAAGTCCTTTCGTTGCCCCTCAGCTGCCGACATGCTTTCGATCTCAGGTAGCGGCACTTATGATGTCGGCGCAGGACCGGTGAACACCTACGTCAGTGCATTAAGCTTCATGCTCATGCCTTATGCCAGCATGCCCAGCGCGTCGTTCAACGGCTCAACCAGTGACATGAACGGCCGACTCCGCATGAACGACGCGCCGTATTGGGTTCTACCGGGCGGCTATTCACCCAAAGTCAGCAAAGTCGGACCGGCTTCTCGTAAGGTTTATATTGCTGATGGGCTGCGCGTGTATCGATACAATCGTCCGCCCACCTACTACTTGTTCACCGACCAAGACTATACGAATTCGAACTTCACGGACTACGGACCGTTCTGGGGCTTTAGTCGCTCATGGGACCGCCAGGTATATCTTGGCACCCAGAACGGCTATGACGGACGTGTCCTATCGTTCCGGCACGGCACGACGAAATCCGGCCAGAAGGCAGGCGTATATCGTATGAATATGGTCTTCTTCGATGGTCATGCAGAGAATATGGCGGAGATGGACGCCTGCAATCCGGAAATGTGGGTGCCACGCGGTACAACAATGTCCAACACTTCTGCGGGCACGGGTGGCGTGAATTACATCGCGGCTGACGTTAAGGTTCACTATAATATGCCAACCAACTGGACGGCCCCCTAGTAAACAAGGGGTCGCTGCCACAACTTTTCGATCGAATCAAAGGTCCAGTCCGGAAGGATTGGACCTTTGCTTTTCTTCCCCTGCGGCTCCGGTACTATCTCCAGCACGATGCAATCCGACACCTACGAATCCCCCCTCGCCTCCCGCAACGCCAGTCCCGAGATGCTCCGCCTCTTCTCCCCCCGCTACAAGTTCGGCCTGTGGCGGCGGCTGTGGGTGGAACTGGCTAAAGGGGAACGGGAACTGGGGCTCGAGCGCATCTCGGTTGAGGCGATTGGCCAGATGGAGGCCCATCTCGATGACATCGACTTCGACCTGGCGGCCAAATGGGAGAAGCGGCTTCGCCATGACGTGATGGCGCACGTGCACACGTTTGAGGAAGTCGCCCCGGCGGCCAAAGGATTGATTCACCTGGGGGCCACCTCGCAGTACGTCGTGGACAACGCCGATCTCATCATCATGCGCGAGGGCCTGCGCCTGCTGGCCGGCAAGCTGGCGGCGGCGATCGATGCGCTGGCGACGTTTGCGGTGCAGTGGAAGGATTTGCCGACGCTGGGGTACACGCACTACCAGCCGGCGCAGCTGACGACCGTCGGCAAGCGGGCGACGCTGTGGGCGCAAGATCTCGTGCTGGACCTGGAGGAATTCGAACACCGCATCGAATCGCTCGCGTTCCGCGGCGTGAAGGGGACGACCGGCACGCAGGCGTCGTTTTTGTCGCTGTTCGATGGGGACCACGCCAAGTGCGATGCGCTCGATCGGCGGGTGACCGAGCGCTTCGGCTTCAAGAAGTCGTTCGACGTCACCGGGCAAACCTACCCGCGCAAGGTCGATGCGTTCATCGTCAGCGCGCTCGCCGGCGCGGCGGCCAGCGTGCACAAGTTCGCCAACGACGTTCGGCTGCTGGCGGGCATGAAGCAGGTCGAGGAACCATTCGAGGCCGAGCAGGTCGGGAGCAGCGCGATGGCGTACAAGCGCAACCCCATGCGTTGCGAACGCGCGACCGGTTTGGCGCGGTTCGTCATCACGCTGGCCAGCAGCCCGCTGCAGACTGCCGCCGAGCAGTGGTTCGAGCGCACGCTGGACGATTCGTCGAACAAACGGCTGAGCATCCCCGAGGCGTTCCTGGCGCTCGACGGCTGCCTGCAGATCGTCATCAACGTCGCGCGCGGCTTGGTCGTCTACCCGAAGACGATCGAGAACGCCGTGATGGCCGAGCTACCCTTTATGGCGACCGAAGAGATCCTGATGGCCGCGGTGCGCGCCGGTGGTGATCGTCAGGAACTGCACGAGGTCATCCGCCAGCACTCGCAGGCCGCGGCCCAGCAGGTGAAGCAACACGGTAAGCCCAACGACCTGATGGACCGCCTAGGCAACGAACCGGCCTTCAAGTCGATCAACCTCAGCCAAGTGCTGGCGCCGGCGGCATACGTGGGCCGGGCGCCGCAACAGGTGGAGCGGTTCGTGGAGACCGTCGTCGGTCCGATCCGCGACCGCTACCGCGCCAGCCTCGGTCAGACCCCGACGCTGAAGGTGTGATGCCGGCAATGTTTGGACAATGCGGCGTGTTCGTGTGGGTTTCGGGGCATGGGAAGCTCGAATCGAAAGCAGCACGTGCAAGGCGCATGCATTTCGTAAGGAATGTTACATCCCCTGCGTATGTTCCCGCCCGATAACTCGCGACTGTTGCACGAGATTATTTAGCATTCAATTCATCTTGCGATAGGACCGCACAAACCACCTATTTACCCAAGAAAAACAATGAATTTTGCAGTTGTTGATGGGCCAGGTTAGGGGTAGATTCCGTAGCGTTAGCCGTCAGGCTATGAAGTGGGTAGAGGCGGGTAGATCTTCATTTCGCGTTGCGATCGAAGTTTTACTTAGCATGCGTCGGAACGTTGGACGCTTGAACCGCTACGGGAATGCGGTTGGAGCGAGGTGTCGCGGTAAGGTGAGACCTACCGCACGACACATCCATTTCCGCGTGGCATGCGTAGCGTCGGCAGATGCCAGCCTCGACACGAAGCGATGGCGACTTGCGATGATGGGATATCGTCGGGGTCGCGTGTGCGTCAGTGGGTATATTCGGCCGGTTTGTTTGACCTGTCCCGAATCGTCTGACGCCATTGGCTTGTTTCGGTGAATGTATTGTAAATCGTGTTATCGATGTTCTGGTGCGACGTCCCAATGGTTGTGACGGCGCATCAGTCCGATAAAGGGGAAAAGATGCCTGTTGTTTCCAAGTCTGTGTCTGTTGCTTCGTTGAACCGCGCGGCGTTGGTCGCCGTCGCGTTGATCGCCTCGCCCCTGTCGGCGGCGACGACCATCACCGGTCTGACCGTGACGAACCTGTCGGGTACATCGTCGAGCCAGAACGGTGTCGATGGTAATGGCGCGCCGATCACCGGTGGCATTTCGGGTGAGAACGAATACGACCTGAACTACACCGGCGACATCCGCCGGGTCGATTCGATCATCGCCGGTGGGCTGAGCTATCAGCCCGGCATGTCGGCGACCCATGTCTACCGCCGCACGGCGACGCCCGACACCGATATCGTCTTCTTCCGTGGCAATGGCAACGCGTCCAGTCCGTCGCTCGACCTGTACGGTGAAGAGGCCCAGAGCCTGGCCGACATGTTCTCCGGCAACAACCTGAACGTCGGCGTCGACAACATGTTCGCCAACCGTGCTGACGCGAACTCGAACTTCAGCAACATCGAACGCGTCGACTTCGTCTTCGCCAACGGCATCTCGGTCAACACGGGCCGTGGCTTTGCCGTGATCGAGCGCGGCAACAAGGGCGATCACGACGAGTTCGGCATCGTGGCGATCACCGGCATCGATCAGGATGGCAACCCGACGTCGTTCGGGTCGATCCTGAACTTCGGCCTGGGCAACTGGGGCAACACCGACCTGAGCGAAAAGCAGGACTACATCGTCCTTCGCCGCGATAACTACGAGGGCTCCGACGCCGAGTTCGCCCCCAGCGCGGTTGTCCGCAACTCGCTCGGTGGCGTGTTCGTGTCGCTGACCGACCTGGCCCAGCTGGGTTCGACCATCTACGGGTTCGCGCTGGTCGGCGGTGACGTCACCGGTTCGGGCACCGAACTGGTCGACTGGACCAACCCGAACGTCTTCCCGACGGACACGCTGCAGGACAACACCAACTACGACTCGAACGGCGTCAAGATCAACCGCAGCCCCGGTGGTCTTGATCCGACCGGCACGCTCGCGTTCCTATACGAGAGCCCGACGGCCGTCCCCGAACCCGCCGCGATGGGCATAATCGCCCTGGCCGCCGGTGTGCTGGGCTTCGGTCGTCGCCGCAGCGCCAAGTAACTAAGCGGGCGACCAATGGGTCGTTCGAAGATCCTCATCGTTCAACGCCTGCTGTGGTCTATCCAAGACCGCAGCAGGCGTTCTTGTTTTGCCCATGCTCATCTGGCGCAGCATCGTCGTTCTGAAAAAGAGCGACGACCAGGCAAGCCCAGCCCGATAACACCCGCACTTTTTGCATAAATCGCCCGGCTTCGCTTTCGGATGTGCCCACCGTGCGCATATAATCGCGCGGAACCGGGCCAACCTGCCGCGCTGTACATGCAAAGAAACCAACCCGCGTCATCCTGATCGCGTTAAGCGAGTGGCCCGATTCTGCCGAAGAAATCGATTGCCCGGCCTCCTCATTGCCCGCTTGGGGCAGGTTGCGCTCTCGGTCTGATAACTTTTGCACTGAAAGCGAAGACGCATGCCCCGTGACATCCCCGTTGGTAATGGCAAGCTGCTGGTCACCTTCGACCACCAGTACCAGATCCGCGATTTCTACTTCCCCCACGTCGGTCAGGAGAACCACGCCGGCGCCGGGCCGTGCCGATTTGGTGTCCACAGCGACGTGCCGGGCACGGGCAAGGAACAGCTCTCCTGGACCAGCGACGGCTCGTGGATCGTCCGCCAGCGCTACCTGCGCGACACGCTGACCACCAGCGTCAGCCTCGAGCATCGCGGCATGAAGTTGGCGATGTATTGCAACGATGTCGTCGACTTCCACCGCAACATCCTGATCCGCAAGATCAAGGTCAAGAACCTGACGAGCAACGAGCGCGTGGTGCGCATCATGCACCACCAGGACTTCAACATGTGGGGCACGAAGATCGGCGACACCGCCTACTTCGATCCCGAGCTGCGCTCGATGGTCCACTACCGCGGCAAGCGGTACATCAGCGTGACGTTCTACAGCCAGGGCGAGCAGCGCATCGACGAGTACGCCACCGGCACCAGTGGCTTCCACGGCGCCGAGGGCACCTGGCGCGACGCCGAGGACGGCCACCTGCAGGGCAACGCGATCGCGCAGGGCGCGGTCGACAGCACGATCAGCCATCACGTGAACCTTGAGCCCGACGGCGAGCGCACGATCTACATGGCCTTCACCGCCGCCGAGAGCCGCGAGGAGCTGATCGAGCTGCACAAGTGGCTCGTGAAGATGGGCCCGCAAGGCGTCATCGACCGCACGGGCAGCTACTGGCGTCTGTGGGTGGGTGGCACGAACATCAACTTCGGCAATTTGCCGGCGAAGGTCGTGGAACTGTTCAAGCGCAGCCTGCTCGTGCTGCGCACGCAGATCGACAACGGTGGCGCGATCATCGCGGCCAACGATTCGGACATCATGCAGTTCTCCCGCGACACGTATTCCTATATGTGGCCGCGCGACGGTGCGCTTGTCGCTGACTCGCTTGATCTGGCCGGCTTCCCCGACGTGGCGCGCGGGTTCTACAGTTTCTGCCAGCGCGTGATCACCGACGAGGGCTACTTCTATCACAAGTACAACCCCGACGGTTCGCCGGCGTCCAGTTGGCACCCCTGGGTGATGAAGGGCCAGCGGGCGATGCCCATTCAGGAGGACGAGACCGCGCTGGTCGTCTGGGCGATGTGGCGGCACTACTACCGCTACCGGGACATCGAGTTCATCCGCCCGCTCTGGGTCGACGTGGTCCAGAAGGCCGCCGACTTTATGTGCAAGTATCGCGACGAGCGCACGGGCCTGCCTTTGCCGTCGTACGACCTTTGGGAAGAGCGCTGGGGCGTGCATGCCTTCACCGTCGCCACGGTCTACGGCGGCCTGAAAGCCGCCCGCAACTTCGCCGTCTGCTTTGGTGACCGCGAGCGTGCCGAGAAGTACGCCAAGGCCGCCGGTGAGATTAAGGCGGGCGCCGCAAAGTATTTGTTTAGTGAGAAGCTCGACCGCTTCGTTCGCCGGCTGGTGCCGAAGGACAGCCCGACGCCCCCCACCAACGCCACGCAGAACGGCGACACGCCATACGCCGAGAAGGTGCCGCTGTCGCACGACGAGGCGATCGGCGAGTTCTACGAGGTGGACGAGGTGATTGACGCCTCGCTCTACAGCATCTTCAAGTTCCACCTGTTCGAGGCCGACGACCCGCGCGTCGTCAGCACGATGACGCAGGTCGAGCAGAAACTGTGGGTGAAGACGCGCGTGGGCGGCGTGGCGCGCTACGAGAACGACTACTACCACCGCATCAGCAACGACATCGCCGCCGTGCCGGGGAACCCGTGGTTCATCTGCACGCTGTGGCTGGCCGACTACTTCATCACGCGCGCCCAGAACGCCGCCGACCTGAAGCTGGCGTTGCCCATCTTCGAGTGGACCGCCGGCCACAGTTTGGAATCCGGCGTGCTGGCCGAACAGGTGAACCCGTACACGAACGAGCCGATCAGCGTGTCGCCGTTAACGTGGAGCCACGCGACCGTCGTCAGCACCGCCATCAAGTACCTCGAGAAGCTCGAGAGCCTGCAGCTGTGCGACACCTGTCACCAACCCGTCTACCGCCTGCGCCGCCCCGGCCCGGTGGAGGTGAAATCGCAGGCGACCTTCGACCGGTTGGAAGCCGAGTTCGAGAACGTCGAGAGCCGCGAGACGATGAGCCCCATCGGCCACTTCCAGCGCGTCGACCCGCGCAGCAAGCAGCCGATGAAGGCCACGCTCGCGATCGACATAAGGGACTGCATCGGCTGCGACGTCTGCGTCGCCAACTGCGAGCCCGGCGTGCTGAAAATGGTCGACGGCAAGGCACTGATCGACCTAAGGCACCTCAACAAGTGCGATTTGAACGGCCAATGCGTCGAGGTCTGCCCGACCGACGTCGTGTCGCTGAAACTGCAACCCGCCAACGACCCTAACGCCGCGCCGACGGTGCTGAACAACGCCGAGGCAGAGCTGGCGTGACGGGCACGCGAGGTGCCGGAGGGCCGTTCGGGGTAATAGCGGCCGCCCGATGACGTTGGCCCCAGCGCGCGTTCACGCGCGCCGCATCCTCGCGACATCGCCGAACGGCGCGACGTGAACGTCGGCCTCGCGCCGTCGTAGCTCGGCCAGCAGGTGCTCGTGGCGCTCGTTTGCCAGCGACAGCCACCCCCCGCCGATACCGTGGAAGACGTAGATCAGCCAATCGCCGCGCGCGATGGCGTCGTCGATGTAGCCGATGATCGTCTCCTGTGGCGTGGCGTCGGTCACGCCGCGGCCGGCGAAGAACTTCTCGCGATGTGCGGGCACATCATCCGGCACGCCACCCCCTCGGCACGCTGCGAACATACGTGCGGTGGCACGGCGATAGCTGGTGCGTTCAGGACCCACCCAACTTACCCCGCACGGAAACGCGAACGACCGTGACCCTGCCGGGACCGGCACGATCGCGTCCAAGTCCTTTTCGGCGTCCACCAGTTCCTGTTCGATCTGGGCCAGTGAGTACGCCTCGCTCGCCCGCGGGTTCGGCGGTTGTCCAGGTTTCTGCGGGCACGGGTGGTACTGCGTATGGTTGCCCAACTCGTGCCCGCTGGCCGCCGCTTGCCGCCATTCGTCGGCCCGTTGGGAAATGCACTCGCCCGACCGCGTGTTGATGAAGAACGTGCCACGAAAGCCGGCGCGATTGAGTTGTGGGATCGCGTGGTCCAACTGTGCGTGCATGGCGTCGTCGTACGTCAAACTGACTGCGGCGCGCTTGCCGGCGAAACGGTTTGGTGGTGTCATACGTCCGCTAAGAATGCTCGCAACGGCCGACGGATACAATCGCCATGGACGGATCCACGCCCACTACACCACGCGACCCCGCGAAACTGCTTACGCTACAGTTGACCGGCACCGACCCGCGCGCGTGGGGCGCTCAACACGGCGAGGCATTCGCCAGCGAGATTCGCGAACTGGCGGCGATTCGTTCGGACCTATTGGCGACCGCGCTGCGCGGCTGGACGACCGCGCAGGTCGAGCGGCTGTGCGACGATCACTTGCACACGCTGGCCACGCGTTACCCGGCGACCTTGGCGGAACTGGAAGGCATCGGCGCCGGATCCGGCACGTCGCTGCGTGAGCTGATCATCCTGAACGGATACACGGATCTGCGCGACTTCTCCGCGAGCGACCGACCCGCAGTCGAGGACGGTTGCTCGGCGATGGCGATCAAGGGCCCCCACATCAACTTCGCGGCTCAGACGTGGGACATGCACGCATCGGCCGAGCCGTTCACCCTACTGCTCGACCTTCCCAACGCCACCGTGCCCGCACGGGTGCTGACCCTAACCGGCTGCCTCGGCCTGTGCGGTGTGAACGCGGCCGGCGTCAGCGTGATGATTAATAACTTCCATTGCCGCCAGACGAACCGCGGTGGCATTGTCTGGCCCGGCCTGGTGCGGCAAATGCTCGACCAGCGCACCGCTCACGCCGCGGTCGCGACGCTGAAGGCCAACCTGCCCAGTTCGGGCCATAACTACCTGGTCAGCGATCGAGATGAGGCATTCAACATCGAGACGACCGGATTGCGGCACGAGCAGACCGGTCACGTCGCGCGCGAGATGGTCGCCGCCATCGGCCACACGAACCACTTCGTTGGCGCACTGAATTCCGAGGAGATTGTCGCTCGCCGGAGCACGTCGACCGACGCGCGCCTGGCCGCGCTCGACGCGTTCTTCGCCGACCATCCCGCCGCCGAGGTAACGGGGACCGTCGCCAGGGCCGCTTTCTTCGAAGCGGGCGCCTTATGCGACTGCGTTTGCTTTCCGAAGCCCCAGGACCCCGCCGCCGCCTGCACCTGCGGCGGCATCGCGGTCGATTACGCCACGGGGACGGCGATGGCGTTCAGAGGGCTTTACGACAAAGCGCACGCGATCGAGTGGCGATTCTAGCGATGGTTCCCGCACGTACGCAGAAAACGGGACGGGTCACCCGTCCCGTTTTCTGCCCCCGTCAGCTGGGCGAGCGGTGCCGTGCGTTTAATCCAACACGACGAGTTCGTGCTTCGGCTTGGCCGCGTCCGGTGACGTGCTTGCTGGTCTCACGTGTTTCAGCACGCCTTCCAGCAACGGGCGCATGACGCGCAGCTGCTTCGTCTTGATCGCTGCGTTCCACAGCGGCTCGAACTTCTTCCACCCCGCGGCATACGCGAAATGCTTGGCCGACCGTCCCACCGTTGCGTGGTGCGTCGCGGCGGTGGCGATGTTGTGCCACGAGTAGAACTCGCGGTACGCCCAGCGGTAGCCGGCCTCCAGTTGGTCAACCGACATGTGCGCCGGCCGGAACACCGCGTGCCGCGTGTCGTAGCGGTCCCAATCGCGCGTCAGCAGTCGCCCCTGCGACTCAATTCGCTTGAAGAACCCCGTGCCCGGGTACGGCGTGGCGACGTGGAACGTCGCCGTCGTGATGCCGCTGCGCACGGCCCAATCTACGGTGCGGCGGAACACGTCCGGGCCGTCGTTGTCCAGGCCAAACACGAAGCTGCCGTTGATCATGATGCCCAGATCATCCAGCCGACGGATCGCGGACGTAATCCTTGCCAAGGTTTTGCCCCTTGTTCGTCTCCCGCAGGTTTGCCTCATCCAGCGATTCGAATCCGACGAAGATCGACCGCAATCCCGCAGCGGCCGCCTGCTCGATCGCGGGCCCCTTGAGGATGGAATCGACGGTCGCTGCACCCTGGAAGATGCGGTTCATCCCCTTCATTCCGGCAAACAGGTCGCGCGCGAAGGCGCGGTTGCCGAGCAGGTGGTCGTCGAGGAAGTAGAGGTGCCGCCCCGGCAGCCGCGCGATCTCGGACAACGCATCGTCGACCGTCTGCGTGTAGAAGGTTTTGCCCCCTTCGAAGAACGCGTCCTTGTAGCAGAAGTCGCAGTGGAACGGGCAGCCGCGCGTCACCACGATCGAGTTGGGCACGAGGTAGCGCTGTCGATGGATCAAATCGCGCCGCACCGGCGGCAGGCCGACGAGCGTGCGCGGGTGGTCGGCCGAGTTGTACTGCGCGCGCACCGCGCCGGCGCGCCGATCGCGCAGGAACTGCGGGAACGTGTGCTCGCCGGGCCCGAGGAAGATCACGTCGGCATGTGGCCGTGCTTCATCTGGCAGGCTGGTGACGTGCAGGCCGCCAAGCGCCACGAATGCCCCCTGCGCGCGATAGTAGTCGGCCAGCCGATAGGCCCGTCGTGCATTGGTAATGTAGACCTGGATCACGACCAGATCCGGCACGTCCGCCAGCGGACGGTCGATTGGCACGTCGCCTTCAACGTGTTCGTCGATGATCTGCACCTGATCTAGATCGCGGTCGAGGTAGGCCGCCAGCGTTGCCAATCCTAACGGGGGAAACAGCGAGTACTTAATCGGTCGCCAGAACGGCCCTTTCGCCTCGGTCAGTGCTGGCAGGATCATCAGAACATTCATTCACGGCCCCAAAAGTGGTGGGAGTCATGCTACTCCATGTCCGAGCGGTGAGAATGTTGCAGTCGCGGTGGGCCGGCCGTCAGGTCGTCTGCGCGGAGACCAACTGAAAGTCACGCAGCGAATGAAGTTGCCGTTCCACGTCGTAGTAGTGGCGGCGCCTCGAGAAGACGACGCGCAGCTGGATGTCGACCGAGCTAAGATCGCCCGTGCGCTCGAAGCTGGTTTCAACCACCTCCACGAGCGTGTTCTTAAACAGGTCGACCGCCTCCGGCACGCGCTCGGGCGTCCAGGTCGAGCGCAGCTTGACCGTGCGGTAACGGCGGCGTGGGAAGGCGTCGCCGACGTAGTTGAACAGCCAGAGCGTCAGGACGATCAGCGTCGCCGCGATGATCGTCAGCGAGTACATCCCGAAGCCGGCGGCCAGCCCAACGGCGGCGACGGACCACATGGCGGCGGCGGTCGTCAGGCCGCGCACCGAACCCTTCGTCTGCAGAATCGTGCCGGCGCCCAGGAAGCCGATGCCCGTCATCACCGCGTACCCGATGCGGATCAGATCGACGTTGACATGCACACCCGCCCCGGCGCCGCCCCAGTCGGTGCGCGTCATCTGGATCGACACGACCATCACCAGCGCGCTGGCCATGCAGACGAGGATGTGCGTGCGGAACCCCGCCTCGCGGCCACGGATCTCCCGCTCGGCCCCCACCAGCCCACCGGCAGTGGCGGCCAACAGCAGGCGAAAGATCGCTTCGGCGGTCCAGCCGATATCGGACAGGAACTGGTGCAGGTACTGATCGAATGGGTTCATTGAGGGCGTTACCGCAGGTTGGAACGGCGGATCTTAACGAGTTCTTAACAATTGGAGAAGAGGAAGGAATGTCTGGAGTTGAGCGGCCGAACTTCGGGGCGCTCCGGTCGCTCTCCTGCATGCTTCGGGAGAGGGAAAAGAGGCCGCTACTCAATCGGTTCTGGAATCGGCGTCTCCATCGGCCGGCGCCACAGCAGGTGAAGGCGCCAGTGGTCGTCGAGGCGCTCGGGGTAATCCAAGCGATAGTGCGCGCCGCGGCTCTCGGTGCGCGTGTAGGCGGCGGTGGTGACGAGGAAGCAGACCGTCAGCATGTTCTGCAACTCCCAACCCGCGACGGCGGCGGGTTGGCCGAGCGTCGTGGGGTTGAAGGTCTTGTCCATCACGTAGCGGCTCCAGAACGCGATGATCTCGCGCGTCTCGGTCAGGCGGTCGCCGTCGCGCTCAATGCCGACGTTGCGCCACATCACGCTGCGCAGGGAGCTCTTCACGTCGACGATGTCCAGCTCGGTCTTGTTGCTCTTGTCAATCTTGTATTCAAGGTGATGCGGGAACTTCACGGCGTTTGCCGTCGCCTCGCGGGCGGCGTCCTCACCGGCGCGGGCGCCGAAGGTCAGACCTTCCAACAGCGAATTGCTTGCCAATCGATTGGCCCCGTGCAGGCCGCTGCAACTGGCTTCGCCGACGGCGTACAAACCGTTGAGGCTCGTGCGGCCCATCTCGTCGGCGTCCACACCGCCGATCATGTAGTGCGTCGCGGGGTGCGTGGGGATGAGGTCCTTGGCGGAGTCCAGTTCGAAGTCGGTCAGCAGCTTCTGCAACTGCGGGAAGCGCTCGCGGAACTTTGTTTGTTCCAGGTGTCGCGCGTCGAGGAAGACGTGCGTGAAGTGCGTGCGACGGATCTGTTCGACGATCGCCCGGCTGACCACGTCGCGCGGCGCGAGCTCGCCGTCCTTGTGGTAGTCGAACATGAAGCGGTAACCGTTGCGATCGACGAGGTACGCGCCCTCGCCGCGCACGGCTTCGGTGATCAATGCACGGCTGGCACCGGCGATGTAGAGCGTGGTGGGATGGAACTGCACCATCTCCATGTCCTGCAGTTTCGCCCCGGCGCGGTACGCCATCGCGTGACCGTCAGCGGTGGCGATCTTCGGATTCGTGCTTTCGCGATACAGCTGGCCCGCCCCGCCACTGGCCAAGATCGTCCGCTGGGCCCAGATGAGCGTTTCTTTGCCATCGATCAGCGCCAGTGCCCCTACGCAACGGCCATCGTCGGTGACGAGGTCGATCGCGAAGGTGTTCTCGCTGATGCGGATGTTGTCGCTGGATCGCACCTTGCGGATGAGCGTCTGAGCCATCTCCTTGCCCGTCGCGTCACCGTAGGCGTGCAGGATGCGCGCGTAGCTGTGGCCCCCTTCGAGGCCATAGGCCAAGTCGTACGCATTGCCGGCCTGCTTATCGAAGTTCGCGCCCCACTGAAGCAGTTCGAGGACGCGCTTGGGCCCCTCTTCGACGGTGATGCGGACTGCCTCTTCATCGCACAATCCGACGCCAACGATCTCGGTGTCCTTGATGTGCGCTTCCACCGAATCCAACGGTTGCAACACCGCCGCCACGCCCCCTTGGGCGTACCATGTATTGGATTCATCGACGGAGTCCTTGGTGAGGATCAGCACGTCGGCCCCCGCGTCCGCCGCCGCGATCGCCGCACGCAGCCCCGCGACACCGCCACCAATGACCAGCACGTCCGTCACCTGCTGCGGCAGGCGGGACGCTTTGAACGGGACCAAATAACGGCGTTGGGTGAGGGCTTCGAACATAAGTTATCGCGAAGAATACTAAGCGAAACGCAGACAGCGCGGTACAATCAGTCAATGGACTGGACGCAGTACATCGATCGAGATCCGCAGGTGATGTTAGGTAAACCGGTCTTCCGTGGCACGCGCATCACGGTCGAATTCGTCCTGGACCGACTGTCCCAAGGCGCCACTGCGGACGACCTGCTGTCCAACTATGAGGGGCTGCGACCCGAACACATCCCCGCGGCTCTCGCGTACGCTGCCGCCACCATACGCAATGACGAACTGGTCGCGGCGCGATGAGGATCCTCGCTGACGCGCACATCGGCTGGCTGATCGTCCGGCATCTTGAGACGCTCGGTCACGACGTGTTGCGTGCCGCGACATTCCCGCCAAGCACGTCGGATGCGGAGATCCTGAAACGAGCGGTAGATGAAGGCCGCGTAATTCTGACCAGCGACAAAGACTTCGGCGAACTCGTGTTCAGGCTCGGCCTGCGTGCGGTGGGCGTAGTGTTACTGCGAATTGACGTGCCGACGGAAGCCGAACGCCTCTCCGTTGTCGAATCGTTCTGGCCTGATATCGAGCAGGCGGTGGTCGGGCACTTCGTCACAGTGACGGCTCGGCGCGTTCGTCGGATACCCCTCCCGTAACGTCACTACGCCCCTTCGCGCGTGATGATCTTGTAGTTCTCGCGTTCACCGTTACCGCGTAGCGGGTAGTCCTTGCGCAGCGGGTAGTTGCCGTAGCCGTTCCAAGTGAGCAGGCGGCGCAAATCGGGGTGGCCGGTGAAGATGATGCCGAACATGTCGTAGGCCTCGCGCTCCATCCATTCGGCGCCGGGCCAGATGCCGGTGACGCTGGGGACCTTCAGGCCGGGGTCACCGTCGGCCTCGGCGTCCTCGTCGCGCAGGGGCGTGCCGCCGACCGTATCCTGCGTGGGGTTCAGGAAGACCTTCAGCCACAGGCGGTCGTTGCGCGACAGGCTGCTCAGACCGTAGTTGACGGCAAAGCGATCCTTGGCGCCGGGGTAGTTCAGGTAGTCGACGCCGTTCAGCTCCGCCAGCATCTCGAACCGCAACGCCGGGTCGTCGCGCAGGTAACGGCAGACGTCGAGCAAATGCTCGCACGGCACGACGATTGTCACCATGTCGCGGAACTCGCCGACCTTCAGCCCGATGTCGGGAAACTTGGCTTTCAGCGGGGCCAGGGCAGGATGGTTGATCGTACGGGGCATCGGCTTCCTTTAAACGGCGTCTACGAACGCGGGCAATTGTTGAGCGGCCCGGCCAAGCCGTCAAGCGATGGAGCCCGGGTTAAGTGGGGCAGCCAATCGACCGAAATATGGATTAGCAGCCTTCGACGCCCCTCATTTTGAGTGCGTACCGCACGCCTTACCGCGCTTGCGCACCCCTCGTAAGAACCGGCCACTAAAGTGGCCAGTCAGGTTGCGCGGGCTTTCAGGCTGGATACCTGATCGGGGAGTTCGGAGAACGACGCCATGCGACGTATCAAGGACACGCTCAGGTCGATCGTACGCGACGAATCCGGCACGGAGATCATCGAGTACGCGCTGATCCTGGGCATCATCAGCGTCGCGTCGATCTCGATGATCACGGTCTTCGGTGAAAAGGTCCTGGCAAAATGGACCTCCATCGACAGCCACAGCTTCTAAAACCCCGACCCCACCACGGCGGCCTTCCCGCTTCAGCGGGGAGGTTCCTCCGCCTTACAACGAACACGCGATAATCGGCTCGACCTCTCCCCCGGTGTGCAGCCAGCGCCGGCCGTCGTTCTCGATCAAATCCTGCGCCCGCTTGGGCCCCCACGATCCTGGCGCGTACTGGGCAGGCGGCTTCTTGGACATCGCCCAGCCCTGCTCGATCGGGTCGACCACCGCCCAAGCGGCCTCGGCCTCGTCGCCGCGGATGAAGAGGGTCTGATCGCCGAACGTGGCGTCGGAGATCAGGCGTTCGTAGGCCTCGGGCGGTTCGACGTTGAAGGTCGTCTTGTACAGGAAGTCGAGCGCGACGGGCTTGATGTTCAGCTGCCCCTGCCCGCCGGGCACCTTTCCGTTGATGCGCCAGCTGATGCCCTCGTCCGGCTGCACGCGGATGATGAGGTCGTTGGGGTACAACTGCGTGTCGCACTGCCGCTGGAACAGCGTCTGCGGTGGTGAGCGGAACCGCACGGCAATCTCGCTGACCTTCTGCGATAAAGACTTGCCCGTGCGCAGGTAGAACGGCGTGCCGCTCCAGCGCCAGTTGTCGATGTACAGCTTCAGCGCCGCGAACGTCTCGGTGCCGCTTTCCGCAGGCACGTCCTTTTCCTTCAGATAGCCCGGCGTCGATTCCCCACCCGCCTCGCCGGCGCCGTACTGGGCGCGCACCACGAAGTCGTCGACGCGCTCGGGGTTAATCCGGCGGATCGACCGGAACACCTTCACCTTTTCATCGCGAATGCTTACCGCGTCCAGCGCCGTCGGGGGCTCCATCGCCGCCAGCGCCATCAGCTGGAACATGTGGTTCTGCACCATGTCGCGCAGCGCGCCGCTCGAGTTGTAGTAGCCGCCCCGCTTGCCCACGCCCAGCGTCTCGCTGACCGTGATCTGGACGTGGTCGATGTACTTGTGGTTCCACAGTGGCTCGAAGATTGCATTGGCGAACCGCAGCACCATCAGGTTCTGCACCGTCTCTTTGCCCAGGTAATGGTCGATGCGGTAGATCTGCTCTTCCTCGAAGTACTTGTGCAGCAGCGCGTTCAGCTTCTTGGCGCTGTCCAAGTCGCGCCCAAAGGGTTTCTCAATGATGATGCGCTGCCAGATCTTCTTGCCCGACCCATTGTCACCATTGCCGGCCGGCTTCAGCTGGCCCAGTTGGGTGATGATCGGCTCGAACGCCGCCGGTGGGGTTGAGAGGTAGAACAGGCGGTTGCCCCCGCCACCGAACTGCTTGTCGTAACCGTTCAGCGAGTCGGCGAGCTTCGCGTAGCTGGCGGCGTCGCCGTAGTCGCCGGACTGGTACGAGATGCGCGGCTCGAGCTTCTTCCAGAGCGCCTCGTCCATCCCGTTGCGGGCGAACTTCTTGATCGCGTCGTAGCACTCCTGGCGATACTGCTCGTCGGTCATCGGCGAGCGCGAGTAACCGACCAGGTACGACGCATCGTTCAGCGTGTTCTCGCGCGCCAGTTCGAACAGCGCCGGGATAAGCTTCCGCTTGGCCAGGTCGCCGCTGGCACCAAAGATGACGATCGCGCACGCGGGGGCAGTTGGCATAAATATCCTTCAACTAGTCGACCCGGAAGTTTTACCGAAACGCCGCCGGAATGCCACGGGCGGCGCGCCTCGTTTGGCGACGGTTATCGCCGGTCAGACGCAGACGCGCGTGGGGAGCAAAGGTACAATCGCAGCGATGATCACCCACCGCGTGTCCGCCGGACCGTTTACGCACATCTATGATCCCAGCATTGGCGAGGCGGAGCCGTGGTACATCAACGACCACTGTTTTGTGCACGGCCACGACGGGCTGTGGCACATGTTCGGCATCACGCACGCCGAGCCGGCGAATTCCGCGGAGGAAAAGTCGCTGGCGCACGCGACGGCGGCATCGCTGGCGGGTGGTCCGTGGACGAAGCAACCGTTCGCGCTGACGGCCGACCCGGCCGCGGGGGAAACGCACCTCTGGGCGCCCCACGTGCTGCGGCACGGCGGCATGTACTACATGTATTACTGCGCCGGTGGCAACAACGACGAGCAATACCGCATTCACCTCGCGACCTCGCCAGACCTGCGCCAATGGCAGCGCGTGGCTGACAACCCGGTGGTGACGGCCGGCTTCCACGGGCGCGATCCGTGCGTCATCCGCGTGCGCGACCAGTGGGTGATGTACTACACCGCCACCAGCGAGCCGGCCGGTGGGTGGCACATCGTGGCGGCGCAGGTCAGCGACGACCTGGTGCACTGGCGTGAGCCGCGCACGGTCTTCACCTGTCGCTTCAAAGGCAAATGGGGCGGCGGCACCGAGTCGCCGTTCGTGGTGGAAAAGGACGGCGCGTTCTACCTGTTCATCGGTCCACGCAGCATCAGCGACGACTACGACTACGGCCGCGACTACGACCGCACTCAGGTCTTCGCCTCGCGCGACCCGTTCCACTTCGACATCAACGAGATGGTTGGCGAGATTCCCGCCCACGCCGCCGAGGTTGCACAGGACTTGGACGGCCAGTGGTACGTCTCGCGCTGCGGCTGGGGCCGCGGTGGACTTTACCTGGCGCCCCTGATGTGGGGTTGACACGCGATTTTCAACCGCCGTTTTGGCGCGTGACCGCTGCACGTGCGGAGCGAGGATGAGAGGCGGAGGCGGGCGGCCGAGACGTCGCGATGATGTCTCGGCCGCCGGCTAATCTGGACGTCTCACGCAACCTTATCGATCTTATCGATGTACGACGCCCCGGCCGACCGAGTGCGTGACCGAGCCGCCGTCCGCGTCCTGCGTCGGCACCAGCATGCCCTGGGGCGACTCCGAGCCGCCCATGAGCGGCGTATTCATCGACTGCGGGTTCTGACCCAGCGACGGACCCTGCCCGCCCATGCCCTGACCGGAGTAGCCACCTTGTCCACCGCCGCCGGTCATCGATCCGCCACCCTGCTGGCCACCACCGGTCATGGTAACCCCGCGGTAGAACTCGTAAATCGCGTAGCCAATGAGCCCGTAAACCGCCAACTTGATCAAACGAAGCATAAAGTTCTCCTATTTTGAAACGACAACCGAATGTAAGCCGCCGGTGCCATCGCGCCAGCCTGCAAAATATGAACGGAAAATTCGGCGACGCGTCCGGTTAGCGTCCCGGCAGGGTTGGCCACCGGGAACGCCATCCCTACAATCGCGGCCTATGCGTGACCCCCGCTTGGAACGACTTGCCGATGTGCTGGTGAACTACTCGACGGCCGTGAAGAAGGACCAGGTTGTCCGCATCAGTGGCCCCCCGATCGCCCAGCCGCTGATCGTCGAGCTCTACCGCAAGGTGCTGGCCGCCGGTGGTCACCCGGCCGTGCGCATGGTGCCCGAAGAGCTCAACGAGATCTTCCTGAAGAACGCCACGGACGAACAGTTGAAGTGGTGCAACCCGATCAGCCAATACGAGTACGAGCGCATCGACTGCAGCATCGGCATCTGGGCTGAGGAAAACACCAAGGCCCTCAGCAACTGCGATCCGAAAAAGATCGGCGCCACACAGGCGGCCCGCAAGCCGCTCATGGACATCTTCATGAAGCGCGCCGCCGAGGGATCGCTGAAGTGGGTCGGCACGCAGTACCCGTCGCAGGCGCCCGCCCAGGACGCCGAGATGAGCCTGGCCGAGTACGAGGACTTCGTCTTCAACGCCGGCCTGCTGAACCACCCCGACCCGGTCGCGGCGTGGAAGAAGGTCAGCGAGCGCCAACAGCGCCTCGTGGATTTCCTGCAGGGCAAGAAGGAGTACCGCGTTGTGTCCGCCAACGGCACCGACGTGCGCATGAGCCTTGAAGGCAAAACCTGGGTGAACTGCGACGGCCACGAGAACTTCCCCGATGGTGAGGTGTTCAGCGGCCCCGTGATCGACAGCGTCGAGGGACAGATGAACTTCAGCTTCCCGGCCGTCCATCACGGCCGCGAGTGCGATGGGGTAAAGCTGACGTTCCGCAACGGCAAGGTCGTCGACGCCAGCGCGGCCAAGGGCGAGGACTTCCTCATCTCCATGCTCGACATGGACGCCGGCAGCCGCCACATCGGTGAGAACGCCATCGGCACCAACTACGACATCCAGCAGTACACGCGCAACACCCTGTTTGACGAAAAGATCGGCGGCACCGTCCACTTCGCGCTCGGCGCCGGCTACCCCGAAAGCGGCAACAACAACCAGTCCGGCCTGCACTGGGACATGGTCGTCGACCTTCGCCAAGGTGGCTTCGTGGAAGTGGACGGCGTGAAGATCATCGTGGACGGAAAGTTCACCAAAGAGGGCATGCCGGGGCTATAATAGCGATTGACTAAGGAGCGGCCGCGATGACCAAACGACTTGAACAAGCGATCAACGGGATGTCTCCTGACGCGATCAGGGAGTTGGAAGATTTCGCAGAGTTCCTTCAGTCGCGCCGGCCGAATCCCGAACAAGCGGTCCCCGATCGCCGACTGTCTCTCAGCTGGGCTGGTGGGTTGGCGCATCTGCGCGATCAGTACGCCTCCGGTGTCGAACTCGCACATGCAATTCGCGATGAGTGGGCGGATTCCGTTGCGCCCCACGCTACGAGAACCGATGGAGATAAAACGCATCTCGACGGAGACTAAATGTATCTGGTCGACACCAACGTTTGGATCGAATCCCTGCTTTTACAAGCGAACGCCAACGAGGCCGATCAGTTCTTTCGATCCATCTCTCCGCGCGAGCTACTGATCACGGATTTCTCGACGCACAGCATCATCCTGAAGCTGCACAGACTGAACATGCACGCCAAAGCCGTCGAGTTTGCCGACGATCTGCTGCTGGCTCCGCAGGTGACGGTCATCACCATCCTGCCGTCCCACTTACCCAGCGTGCTGAAGTGCATGCTGTCGACGGGTTTGGACTACGACGATGCTTATCAGTACGTCGCTGCGGAGGCGAATAACGCGACGATCGTGACGTTTGATGCCGACTTTACAAAGACTCCGCGAGGTGGCAAGTCGCCGGGACAAGCCGTGGCCGAAAGACGGACCACACCGGGGAGCCCCTAATGGACGGCCTCGACATCCGCCCTGCCATCGCGTCCGATCTGCTGTCGATCAACGAGATCTACAACCACTACGTCGGCTCCTCCACCGCAACGTACCAGACGCGCCCGATGTCGCTACAAGAGCGGGCGGCGTGGTTTGCCAAGTACGACGGGCTGCACCCGGTGATCGTCGCCGAGCGCGATGGGCGGATCGTCGGCTGGGCGTCGCTGGGCGAGTTCCACAAGCGCGAGGCGTTTCGCAATACGGTCGAGAGTTCGATCTACGTCCGCCACGACCAGCGCCGTCTGGGCATCGGTAAGGCCCTATTGGCCGAACTGATTCAGCAGGCCCGCGTGATCGGCCACCACACGATCATCGCCTCCATCGACAGCGAACAGTCCGCCAGCATCGTCCTCCACGAACACGCCGGCTTCGCCCGCGTCGGCCGCCTGCATCAGGTGGGGTACAAGTTCGGCCGCTGGCTGGACGTGATTTACATGCAGATGATGTTGTGAGGCGGAAAGGAATGACCAATGACCAAGCCCGAATGACCAGTAAATGACCAAGCTCCAATGTCCAAACCCTCCCCCGCGATCGTCATCCTGAGGTACTCCGAAGGATCTCCCCCCCGTATTTGCAGGCAGGAATGAAGAGATCCTTCGGAGTACCTCAGGATGACGAATCTGGAGCATTGGGCATTTGGCATTGAGCATTCATTGGTCATTCGGGCTTGCTCATCGTTCATTTCCACATCGACTCAACGGTAACGCTCAGCGACAATGGCTCCCATGCTCATCGTCGACGCCCACCTCGATCTCTCCTACAACGCCCTGCTCGGCCGCGACGTGCTGGCTCCCGCCGCGCATCAGCCGCCCGATGAGGGTGGCATTCCCACGGTGGGCCTGCCCGATCTGGCCAAGGGCGGCGTGAAGCTGATCTGCGCCACGATCTTCTGCATGCCCAGCCTCGACGGCAAACCGGGCTACGGGTCGGCCGAGGACGCGTACCGCGAGGGCGTGCGGCACCTGGATTGGTACGAGGAGGCCCGCGAGGCCGGCCACTTCTCATTCATCCGCACGCCGGCGCAGTTACAGCAAGTCGTCAACGATCACGATCACGAGTTGGACGCCACCCAGCCCGCCATCCTGCTGTTGGAAGGCGCCGACCCGCTGCGCGACCCCGCTGACCTGCCCGGCTTTTTCGATTCGGGCGTGCGCATCGTCGGCCTGGCGTGGCGCGAAACCCGCTACGCCGGCGGCACCGGCACGCCCGGACCGCTGAAGCCCGAGGCGTATCCGCTGATAAAGGCGATGGACGAATTGGGCATGATCCACGACGCCTCGCACCTGGCCGAGGAATCGTTCTGGCAGCTGATGAAGGCGTCCGCCGGCCCGGTGATGGCGTCCCACAGCAACTGCCGCAGCATCGTGCCGACCGACCGCCAGCTGTCCGACGACATGATCCGCGCCATCATCGAGCGCGGCGGTGTGATCGGCATCAACTTCTTCGACAAGTTCCTCTTACCCCCCGCCGACTACGGCCACCGCCGCGCGACCCTGAACGACGTCGTCGCCCACGTCCGCCACATCTGCGACCTCGCCGGCGACACCACCCATGTCGCCATCGGCACCGACATGGACGGCGGGCTGGGTCGTAATGAGATTCCCGAGGAAATCGCCACCAGCGCTGATCTGCCCAAGCTCGCGGACGTGCTGGCCGCCAGTGGTTTCGCGGTGCAGGATATCCAGAACATTATGGGGGAGAACTGGCTTCGCTATTTCCAGCAGAACCTGCCAGGTTTGGACGACCTGACATGAACGCAAGCTGCAGGAGCGCGATCAGCGAAAACCAACCGGCGGCGTCGGAACGGACCAAGGTGACCACAGCGGCCGACAGCCGTTCCAATACCATCGACGCCACGGAGGCTGCCGGTTTGGGGTTGGCCGGGACCTGAGACCAGCGTTGCAAGTCGCCGGCCGGGGCAAAGCCGGACCCTACGATGGGAAAGTGGGCCATCGGGTCATACGGGCTCGCAAAGTTGATCCATCCCCACGCACCGAGTATCTGCGAGATATCGTGAGCCCGGAATACCATGCTTCCCAACAGCAGGACCAGGACGATCGCGCACGACGTGACCGCGGCGGTCTGCCGACAGGCCCGCGCGACGCTGATGGCGTAAACGTAGAACAGCAGCGATCCCACGAGGAGAACGTAGGGGGTCAGCAGCGGGATGATGTAAGCGAACTGACCGTACGATGGGCCGATTCCCGCGACCTTCAAAAGCGTCCCTACGACGCCTGCGAGGACAATGACGCGTAGCAGACGCCGGACAGCGTTCGCGTAGCGTGGCTGGTTCAGACCGACCGCGCTGCGCGTACTGGCATACACACCGCTTGCCGCCAAGATGCAAGCCGCCACGCGTAAGGCCGACCGAAGCACGAGCGTCGCCGGGCCCTCCGGCAGCATGCGGGCAATACCCTCGATTACGATTGCCACGATGATCAACCACGGCCCCCATCGCAGGTCCGACCGCCTTCGTTCATCGTTCTGCCCACCCACCGCGAGCATGCCCGCGTACTCATCGGCCGCCTTCGCCGCCGACATGGCGACCACAGTCCCGCATTCGGGACAGCGGCCGTCCAGCGTCTGACCGCGCAGGCAATAGCCGCACCCGATACAGGCCGCATCGCTGTCGGGCAGGTCGGCGAATCGCTTGGAGCCCGATCGACTTGTCATTCCACCCGCGTCCGTCATTGGTCACCCATTGTGCGTTCCACGTCGTCGGCCGCATCCATTCGGCGTCCCGGCATCAACGCCAGGTGAACCAAAACCAACAGCGACCAACAGCTCGCCAACAAGATCACTCCGCGTCTGAGGTCGGCTGCGAAGCCGCCTGGCATGTTGACAAGGTCGCTAGCCAGCGTGGCGGTGAGCAAAACGCCGGAGATCGGTAGTGCGTTGATGATCTCGCTGACACGTCCGCCGACACCCATAAGTACTTCGATGCCAGTTTCCATTGATACCAGCGTCCAGACAATCGATGCCAGCACGAAGACGGCGAAGGCCTCGACGGCCGTCACACGGCGACCGGCGCGCCAGGCGATTTGACCGGCGTACAAAAACAGGAGCGCGCTCGCCCAGATCGAGCAGTAGAACGCGAGGTTGAAATAGGTGTCAAGCCATCCGGTCGGACGGCGGAAGCCCTGCATCAGGTGCAAGGGCACCAGCACGAAAGGGATCGCGATGACCGTCGCGATTCGCACGAGTAAGCGCGTCAGTCGAACGTCCAATGGCTCGCCGCCATGGCGCGACGGGCGGGTGGCGACCAACAGACCAGTCGTCCCCAAGCCAAAGCCCGCGACCCAGAGGCAAATTCGCGGCGTGTCCATCGACTTCAGGTCCGGCAGCAACAGGATGACCAGCGAGCACCCCCACGCCGCTAGCATCAGCCACGGCCCGGCCCGCAGGTCGGACGTCCGTCGGGCGTCGCCCTGCCCGGTTGTCGCCACCACGCCCGCCAACCGGTCCGCGACCCGTATTGCCGACTCGGCGACGGTCGTGCCACACTCGGGACAGCGGCCTTCCTTCGGCTGGGTTCGCAGGCAGTAACCGCACCCTTCGCAGCGCACATCGCTTTCGGGAAGGTCTCCAAAACGGCTGAATGTTAATCTGGGATAATTCTGGTCAATCATGCGCCCCGCCGGTAAGTGACGCTCAAATCATCGCTTGCAGACAGAACAACTGCAACAACCTTCCCATATGTTAAAATAGGTAAAGTAATCATCCGGGCTCTCCGATATAACACCTGTTGCATGTTACCCAGATTAACATGGCCTAGTAAGTCCAGAACGGCCGCAGGGACGCAGCCGGTGAAGTGATGGTGATGGGTGCGGTTGGATAACCGCCTTGTCCGCTGATCTTTCGGAGAGTGTCCATGAGCCTTACCTACGACCTGTCGGCCGCCAAGCTTTCGCAGCACTATGTCGAACCGTTGCTGGCTGGCGACCGCATCGCTTGCCGACAACTGATGGACAAGGCGATCGAGGCGGGCGTTCAGCCGGAAGATCTGCTGAACCAGCTCGTCTGGCCGACCATGGAACTGCTGCAGTCGCTGTACCGCGAGGACCGCATCAGCATCGCCACGCTGAACATGGCCACCCGCCTGAACCGCTCGCTGACCGATCAGCTCTGCGGCCGCCTGGAGCGCAAGGCCAGTAACGGAAAGCGCGTCCTGATCTTCTGCGGCGACGACGAGCCCGAGGAACTTGGTGGCCAGATTTGCGCCGAGATGTTCGAGGCCGACGGTTGGACCGTCCGCTTCGCCGGCGGTGGCGTGCCGCACGACGAGGTCCTGAAGCTCATCGGAGACATCCGCCCTGACCTGCTCGTAAACTTCAGCACCCTGCCAAGCGGTGTGCCGGGCGTGCGGAAACTGATCGACTACCTGCGCGACGTGAACAGCTGTCCCGACATGCAGGTGATGTGCTGCGGCGGCATCTACAAACGGGCCGAGGGCCTGAGCGAAGAGATCGGCGCCGATCTGTTTGCCCCCGACGCCGCCAGCGCCGTCACCATTGCCAACGATCATCCGACCCGCCGCGCGACCGCCGACCAGCAGACCGTTGGCCGCACCCGCCGGGTGCGCAAGGCTGCCGAGGTTCGCAAGGAAGAATCCGATGCCCGGATGACCGCGAACGTCGCCTGAAAACGAAGCAATGCGACCGGCATGGACGCCGCGATTGCAGTAACCGCTACCGATCATCCGCGGGGGTCGTTCCCCCAACCGGTGCTCGCGGCGAGGGATCGCGAGCCGCTGCCCACAGCGGCCTGCGAATGAAGCGTGAACGGATTCACGGCCAGATACATCGCCTGACGCATGACGCGTCGGACGCCGTCGCGGATGTCGACGCGGACAGCATGGACGCATTCAGCCGGCCTTCTCAGGATGAGGGGCCGGCTTTTTTATTGCCCCGCGTCGGCTACTGCGCCCCCTCTTCTGTAGGACAGGCATTCCTGCCTGTCTCTCCCCCCGTCTTGCTCTCTCCCCCCGTATTCTCTCTGTCTTTCTTCTGTGGCACAGGCATTCCTGCCTGTGTCTCTTGTGACTTTTTCTCTTCCAGTGGGGCGGACGTTTTTGTCTGCCTCGCAGCACTCGCTGCGATTTCATATGAAGAAGAGAACGGGGCCACCAAACGCCTTGGTGTCGTCCCGAGCGGAGCGCGAAGGTTGTCGGACAAAATCCCTGCGTTGATAAGGGACATGTCATCCCGATGGGAGGCTTGCCGACCTGAGGGATCTCCCAGTGCCGCGAACCGTCTGTGGCTCGAGATCCCTCAGGTCGCTACCGCTCCCATCGGGATGACACCTTGGGCAATGGATCGCCATTCGTATGACGAGCCCTCACCCTGACCCTCTCCCGGAGGGAGAGGGAACCAAGTCGCCGAGCCCCGTGAATCCGCGTCTTCCTACCGCCCCGCCACCGTCGGATCGACGCCCAGCGTCCCCACCAACCGCTGCACGTACGCCGATTCGGACACGCGGGCGAGATCCGCCTTCGCCTGGGTCAGTCGGCCGGCGATGTCCAGCCGCTGGGTTTCCTCGGCGTGCATGCCGTTGGCGGTGAACGCCTGCAAATACTCGACGTGCCGTTTCCAGAGCGCGACGTCGCTGGCCTGCTTGGCGGTCAGGCGGGCGCGGTACCAGTCGCTCTGCATCAGGTGCTCGCGCGTGAAGAGCCGGCGGACGTCGGGGTGGTGGGCGTCCTTCCCCTCGTAATGGCCGTGAACCATGATGTGCAGGACGGCCTTCAACGGCGGAATCGCCTGCTCGACGCTGCCGTCCTCGAAGTACTGCTTGGCGACGCGATGCTGCGCTTCGACGATGTTCAGGATGCCGTCGACGTAGGCTTCCATGTCCTGCGTTTCGGGCTTCAGCATCGCCTCGTCGAACACCTTGCCCGGGCTGTCGAACAACCGGCCGAAGAACGTGCGGACGAACTGGTACGTGATGCGGTACCCCAGCCGGCTGGCGGGGATGGTTTGGCCGCCGTGCTGGAAGTCGGTGATGGGCTCGAGGTAGCCGTTGTCGATCATGTACTTCGCGTCGCGCTCGTGCGGCTTCAGGCGGCACCAGATCTCGGGCACCAGCAGGCTGATGTCGTGATCGACCCGAATGTTCGGCCCCACGTAACCGGCCGCCGTCGAGAAACCACCGAGCCCGGTCAGGATGTAGCTGACGAGCGCGGCGTTCAGGTCGATCACCGGCGCAACCGCGTTGAACGGCGCCTTCGTCAGCGCCCCTTCGCTGCCCGCGCCGGTGGTCGACGGCGACTTGCCGGTCAGGCTGCAGACGAAGTCCATGAACAGCTCGGGCAGATCCTGGTAGTGAATCGGGTTGTACACCGCCAGCGGGCGAATGCCCGCCTCCTTGTCTGGCGGGTTGTTGCGCCGCCCCACCAGCACCGCATCCACCGGCCTCGCCAGCGGTTGGTCGGCGGGCATGGCGCGCCAGAAGCGCGTGCCGATGTCGGCCAGGTACGCGCCCAGCGGGTTCACCAGATCGGGCCGATCCTGCAGGTACCGCGGGTTCTTCGTCGGCTTGCCATCCACGATGCGCGGGTGCGCCGACGACACCACCAGCCCCCCGTCGGCCGCTGCGGCGTCGGCGAGCAGGCGCTTCATCGGTGACGTGTAGGCGTCGAACTCGGTGATCTTGTCGACGATCTGCTTCGCCTCGTCCGACGACAACGGCTGGAAGTTCGAGATGAAGTTGTTCGGCTTCGACAAATCGATTTCCGTCTGCTTGTCGAAGCCCGGAATGATCGCGTCGTCCGGCCGTTGGAACAGGCGCGTCTCGCAGTTGATCAGCAGCTTCAAGCTGTGATCGTCCGTCGTCGGCACGCCCGCCGGCAGCATGCCGGGCGGCACGACGACCGAGGCGGTGATGTCGTCCTCCGTCTGCACCTTGGCCGCAGGGAAAAAGTCCTGCCGCAGCTTATAGGTGCGCCACCCGTGGTTCGGCAGCAGCCCGACGCGCAGGTACGTGCCGCCGGCCTTCTTGTCGTCCACCTTCAGCTCGTGGCCGTCCTCACCGTTGACCACGTCCACGGTGAAGTGCGACCGCCAATTGTCGCCCCACTCGGGCTTGAACAGCCGCTTGATGAGGAAGACGAACGCGAGGATGTCGGTCGGTATGCTCGCGAGCCACTTGTTGTACTCGTCGGTGTACTCATCCGACGGCGTCAGCAACTTGATCACGCTGCCGAGCGTGCGCTCCTTGCTTAAGATCGGCCGGCTCGGCGTCTTGGCGTAGTCCTGCGGGGCCTTGCCGGGCTTCCAGCGCTTGCTGTGATCCTTGGCCAGAATCACTTCCACCGCGTCCAGGTCCTTCTGCAGGTTACCGACGTAGATCGGCCCGTAGATCATGTAGTCGCTGAGCGACTTGCTGATCTCGCTCTTGCCACCGCCACTGACCGTGCAGGGCTTGTGACAGAAGACGCCCTCGGCGACCGTGATGATCACCCGAAACCGCCCGCTGCCCGGGTGCTTGTTCAGCGTCAGCTTCTGGCCCCAGGGTGGCATGTATACGTGCTCGGCCAGCAGCGGCAGGGTCTGCGGCTTGCCGTCCTTCGTCCATTCCACCGTGAGCGACCGCGAATCCAGCACGGCGTCTTCAGCGATATAGATGACGTTGGGGTAGCGCTTGTCGACGCCGTACCCCTCGGGCTTCACGTCCATAATGTGCCCGTAATCCCGCGCCACATCCGCAAACGTTCGGCCGTTGCCGTAGCGCGGGTTGGGCCGATAGGCATCGCCCAGGCTGAAGCTGAGGAACGCCAGCGCGCCACCGGCGTGTTCCTCTTCGGCGCTGCCGTACAGGTTGGCGGCGTAGCTGATCTGCGTCTTCACTTCCTTCTTGCAGTAGCCGTAATAGTTGTCGGCGATCAGCGTGACGATCACGCCTTGCTCGGTGCGGCACGTAATCTTGAACGCGGTGCCGTTGTTGTACTTCTCGTCAGCGTCCTTCCAACAGGCGCCGTCGCGCTTCTGGCGGGCCGTGGCCTGGTCGACGTGCGGCAGGCCCAGTTCCTTCTTCGTCAATTGCGTTAGATGCGGCGCCAGGATCACGCAGCCCGTGTGGCCGGTCCAGGTTTGCGGGTCGAGGGCCGCGTCGTTCTCCGGCAGCACCGGGTCGCCGGCGTTGCCGAAGATCGATTCGACGAAGTCAAGGTTGCTCACCAGGCTGCCCGGCACGTAGAACCGCACCTCCATGCGCTTGGCTGGCTGCTTGCCGGGAATCTCGGGCACCACGATCGGGCGCAGCAGCAGCGTGCAGAACCCCTCGGCCTTCTGCGGCTGGTGGGCGGTGTAAGGCAACTCCATCATCGCGCGCGGTGGCTTCACCGCGTGCTGGAACAGCTTGGCAAAGACCGCCAGCGGCACCGCGACCTTGTCGCCCGGCACGGGCAGGCCCCCTTCGGCGACGTGGAACGTACCTGCAGTCGTCCTGCGGTCGCTGCGCGGGTTGTGCAGCACGCCGTTGCGAACACGGTAGCTGCTCAGCAGTTCGCTCTCGTACGTGTCGCTATCCATCGGAAGCGACAGCTCGCGCGCCACGCCCGGCCGATCGAGCCCGAACGTCTGCCCCGGCAGGCGCAGCGGCTCGGGCAGGTTCAGGTGAGCGGTGTGACCGTTCAGGAACCCTTCGATGCGCTTATCGACCGGCGAGCGGTAGTCCGAAAGCAGCCGACTCTTCTGCCGGTAGTTGCTCAGCAGCCCCGTCACCAGGTGCGACAGCCCCGACTCCGCCTGCGTCGCCACGCCCGGCAGGCCCAGCGCCAGCAGCTTCAGGTGGATGAACTGCTGCAACTGCGCCCGATCGGGCGCGGGCCCACCCAGTGCCTGATCGGCCACGACCACATGACTTCTATACACGGCAAATCTCCTTGCGAGCCATCGACTTTTCATCGCTCCGCACGGGCGCGGTTCCGTGGGAATGGACCCGTCCGGGAGCCTAACCGCGTGCGTGTTGCGAGGCAACGTAATGATGACGCTTCGAATGACGAAAGGGGCGAACACGCCAGCCACTAAAGTGGCGAGCCTTCGGGTTCATCCCAGCGCCCCCACCTCTTCTGTAGGACAGGCATTCCTGCCTGTCTCTCCCCCGTCTTCATCTCCCCCCGTATTCTGTGGCACAGGTATTCTTGCCTGTGTCTCTTCTGCCTTTCACTTCTACCAGCGGGACGAACATTCTTGTCTGCCTCTCTTCCTTTGCGTTGCGCATCCATCAACAGCATTCAAGAGACGCGAAGGCGCGAAGCCACGAAGGATACGCGAAGAAAAACGTAACCCGATGTCCCGGCGGCGGTTTGGGTAAGCGAAAACGCGAAATCGTGCACCATTATGCACCATTTTGCGCCATCGCCTGAGTGAGACCGGGACCAACTCGGTCCCGCACACCAGCCATTCACTTGTCAAAGAACACACTATCCATCTCTACGCTCGCGCTGCGCAATTAAGCTCGATCCGGCGCAACGCCCTTCGCGCCTCCTTCGCGCCTCCTTCGCGCCTTCGCGTCTCTGCCTCCCCCCGCCCACCACAAAGAATCCCCCCAACATTGCCCGCAGCGGCAACACCGTCCGCCCCGCGTGATATGATGAACAGGCGAGGTCCCCATCATGAGCCAACTGTCCCAACATCCCGCGTTGCTGCAGATCGAGGACACGCTGGACCTCATCGGCCAGCGGTACCGCGTTCACCGCATGGCCCGTGGTGCGGTGCTGTTCGGCGCGACCGTGGTCCTGGCGACCGTGGCGCTGGCGTTCTTCGCCCACGCGACCGAGCCCGGCTCGCGGCTGGCGTACGTGGCGCTGCCGGTCTGGTTGATCGTCGTGATCGGCGCAGCCGTCGCGTGGGTCCTGCGGCCACTGCTGATCCGGCCGCGCTCGCTGGAGGTGGCCCGGCTCGTCGAGTCGCGCGTGCCGGACCTGCACAACGGTCTGACGAACGGCCTGCTGCTGACCCAGCGGGACGACCTAGCGGACAACCCGTGGCTGCCGTCGGTGTTGGACGAGATCGTTCAGAGCACCCGCGGCGCCTCGCCGGAGTCGGCCGTGACGTTCGCCGACGTGAAACGGCTGGCGATCACGCTGTCGTACGCCGTCGTGCCCGCATTGCTGCTGGTGGCGATCTTCTCGGGTTCATTCGCGCACGGCTTTGCGCAGATGTGGTCACCGGCGGCGTTCGTGCCAATCGAGGGGGATGCGAAAATCATCTCCGTGCTGCCGGGCGACACGACGCTCGTGCAGGGCCAGCCATTAGAGATCGTCGTGCTCGCCGAGGCCGCCGCCGACGCGCCGGCGCACGTCATCTTCGATTCCGGCGTGCCACGGGCCGAGGTGATCGGGTCGCCGGCCGAGGATGGCATCGTGCGCTACACGTATCGCGTCGACCATGTCGATTCGACGCTGAAGTACCGAATCGAGATCGCCCGCACGCAGAGCGCATGGTACGTGGCGAATGTGGTGCAACAGGTAAAGCTGACGAACCTGTCGCTGCGCATCGCCCCGCCGAGTTATACGAAGCCAGAGCCGGAATCGATCGTGATGACGATTAAGCCGGAAGACCTCGGCAAGGCGCCGGTGGAGGTGCTGCAGGGCAGTTCGGTCGACCTGTCGATCGGCATCGACGTGCCCGTGGCCGGCGGCATATTGCAGGTGGACGGCGCGTCGCCGATCGCCATGAGCCGGTCGGACGATGGCCGGCAGTTCAACGGGTCGACCGTGCTGCTGCACGATGCCCAACTGGCGGCGTTGCTGACGGAGACGGGTGGGCAGATTGTCGCCCGCCTGCCCGACCCGGCGTTGCCGATCACGGTGAAGCCCGACGCCGCGCCGACGATCGAGGTGAAGTGGCCAACCACCGAGACTGCGGTCGCGCCGGACGCGGAAGTGAAGGTCGTCGCCAAGGCGAGCGACGACGTCGGCCTGTCGACCGTGCGCGTGCTGATGGCGACCTCCGCCGGCGGCCCACTCACGAGCGTGTTCGAAAAGACGGTCAGCGACTCGGCCGCGGTGTTCGATTTGGCGCAGGCGATCGACATCAAGCCCGAGTACCGCAAGCACGGCTCGTCGGTGCGCCTGCAGATTGAAGCGGTCGACAACCGCAACCTGATCGGCCTCATCGACAACGGCGGCCCGCAGACGACGCAGTCGCCGATCTACGAGATCAAGTTCCGCGACCCCGCCCAGATCGCCGCCGACGAAAAGGAAGCCAGCGACAAGCTGCGCGAGATTCTGACAGAACTGCTGCGCCAGCAGAACGCGTTGCACACCACGACCACCATCCTGAAGCCCGAGGACATCGCCGGCATGGCGAAGGTGGGCACGGGTCAGGCGCAGCTGGCGGTTACCATGCAGCAGACGGCCGACACCTTTAAGTTCAACCCGGACGATACGGTTGTTCAGAAGACGCTGATCGTGCTCGCGACGGGCCCGGCGAAGGACGCGATCGACCTCACGGCGGCGTTTCCGACCGAACCGGTGATGAAGGAGCGCGCCCGCCTCAGCCTGGACCTGCAAACGCGCCAGCGGCGGATCATCAGCACGCTGGAAAGCTTGCTGGCCCTGCTGAACAAGTCGCCCGAGCCCACCACGGCCCCGGCAGCCAAGGAAGGGGGCGATCTGCCGAACAAGGTCGATGCGCTGAAGAAGCTGAACGAGGATCTGAAAGAGTTCATGAAGGAACAGCAGCGCATCCTCGATCAGACCACCAACCTGGCAAAGAAGCCGGTCGATAACTTCGACGAGAAGGACAAGAAGCTGCTCGACGAGCTGCTAATGAGCCAGGAAAAGCTGGACGCCTTCATGCAGCAGAAGGTCAGCGATTTTTCCAAGCTGGCCGAGCAGGACATGAGCAACGCCACGCTGCTGAAGGAACTGATGGAGGTCTACAGCGAGGTGACGATGGCCAAGGACGGCTTAAAGAAGCAGGCCATGGAGATCGCCGTGGCCGCGGAGGATGCGGGGCTGGAACTGGCCAGCGAGATCACGAGCAACCTTGAGAAATGGCTGTTGGAAAATCCCGATCGCGTGAAGTGGACGCAGGAAGAGCTGCTGGACAAGCAGGACGTGCCGATGGCCGAGCTGCCGACCGAGTTGGAAGACATGATCGGCGAGCTGATGGAAGAGCAGGAGGATCTGTTCGAGGACGTGGAGGACATGAACGCGAACATGACCGACAGCCTCGACAAGGGCGCCGGCTGGGACGCCGCCGACGGGCCGATCGCCAACATGAGCGCCAAGGGCGTTACCGGCAACACGCTGCCGAACAACAACGAAATGGGTGGTCGTGCCGGTGAGGGGCGCAGCGGCAAGTCGCAGGGCGAGTTCGTCGAGGATAACGCGACCGGCAAGGGTGGCCGTAATACGCCAACGCGGCTCGACCCCACGGCGTTCCAGCAAGGTCAGATCAACGACACCAGTAAGGACCCCGTCGGTGGCGCCACGGGTGGGGGCAAGATGAGCGGCCAAGGTGGCGAAGGTTTAGAGGGCCCGGTGCCGCCGGGTGTGTCGGCGGAGATGAAGCGGCTGGCGCAGAAGCAGGCCCAGATCCGCAACGCCGCCGAGCGGCTCAACCTGCAGTACCAGCTTGGCCGGTACGACAACTTCAAGCTCACGCAGGCGACCGCCCTAATGCGGCGGGTTGAGTCCGACCTGAATGCCAACCGCTACGACACCGCATTGCGCCGCCGCGACGTGCTGCTGGATTCGATCGACACTTCACACTTGCTGCTATCCGGCGAGATCAGCGTCCAACACGACACCAGCCCGGTCGCCACCCGCAAGTCGCAGGAACAACTCAACAACGCCATGAACGGCGACCTGCCGGCGGCGTGGAGCGATGCGCTGAAGACGTATTACAAGAAGCTGGGGGCGGAGTGAGGTGCGAGCCTCTGCGGCTGTAGCGGCGACGACGCGATCAGGCCAAGTGGTCATCCCGGGCGGAGTCTGTAGGCTCGCGGCCAAACCCCTGTCGCCTCGCGCGCACTTGTCATCCCGATGGGAGGCTTGCCGACCTGAGGGATCTCGACCCACGGACGGTTCTCGGCCCTGGTAGATCCCTCAGGTCGCCAAGGCTCCCATCGGGATGACACGTTGCGTGATTGCGGCGGGCCTCTTCAGGAAGGGGCCGTTGCGCCACGTTCGGGCGCGTCACCTCACTACGAGGTCGACTCGTCGCCACCATCGCCGTCATCTAATCCCTCAGCCCGCGTCATCTTCAGCTCCCCATCCGCCCCCTTGCTCAGCAATTCGATCTGTTGCTCGGCCCGTTCCAACACGCCGCGGCAGTGTTGCAGGAGGAAGCGGCCGCGCTCGTACTTGATCAGGGAGTCTTCGAGGCCGATCTCGCCGGCCTCGATGTCGCTCACGATCTGGTTCAGCTCGCGCTCGGCTTCTTCGTAGGTGCGGGGGACGGGTTGCTTCTTGGTGGCCATCGGAAAGGATTATAATCCTTTTCGAATTTCCGGGCGACCGCCCAAGCATGGGGCGCGGGCGTTGGGTAAACTACTCGGGACATGCCAGCGGTGACCGACGCACGCAACCAGACCTCAGATGCCGCGCCCGCTACGGTGGACGCCGCGGGCGCCGCGCTGCCGTCGCGGCCAAGCGGGCGGTGGCGCACGTACGTGATCGCCGTCACCGCCGTCATCGCTGCCGCCTTCGTGCGGCAGGCGTTTACGCCGATCCTCGGGCAACGCGCCCCCTACTGGACCTTCCACATCGCGCTGGTCGTCTCGGCCTGGTTCGGTGGGTTGCTTCCGGGCCTGCTGGCGACGGCGCTGGGCGCGGTGGCAGCGGTGTACCTCTTCGTGAACCCCGCGCACGAACTGGGCGTGCAGACCGCGCAGGACGCGATCAGCCTCGGCATCTACTGCTTCATCGGGGTCGTCGTCTCCTTGCTCACCGAGAGCCTGCACCGCGCCCAACTGCGGGCCGAACGCGCCTCGGTGCGCGCCCAGCAGCGCGACACCGCCGTGCGCGACATCATGGAACACACGACCGACGCGATCGCGGTCTTCGACCGCGACTGGCGGTTCGTCACCGCCAACGAGCGCGCGATGGTCATGCTGCGCCGCTCGGCCGAGGCGCTAGCGGCGGGCACGTTCTGGACGCTGTTCCCGCAGACGGTCGGGTCGGAGCTGCAACAGCGGCTGACGCGCGCGATGGAGACGCAGGCGCCCGACCGGTTCGAGACCTACTTTGCCGGGCTCGACCTGTGGGCCGAGGTGCAGGTGTCGCCGGCGCCAGAGGGCCTGACGCTGTTCTTCAACGACACCACCGCCGCCCATGCCACGGCGCGCCAGCGCGCCGTGATGGCGGCCATCAACGAGGCCGCGCGCTCACCCGGCAATGGCGAGGAAACCGCCTGGGCGATCGTGTCGGCGGTCGGTCGGTTGCTGGGCGTGGCCCGCTGCACGGTGGCGGACGTGGACGTGGAGAACGGCGTCGTCCACGTCTTTCGCGACTACCTCGACGGGGTCGACAGCATCGCCGGCATGCACCGCCTGGACGACTACGGCGCGTTCCTGGAGCGCGAGACGCGCCAGGGCCGCACCGTCGCGGTCAACGACGTCTCGGCCGACCCGCGTATCGACGTCATGCAGCGCGCGGTCTACGCTAGGATGCAGATCGGCGCGTTCGTCGCGGTGCCGCTCATGCGCGACGGTCGCGCGGTCGGGCAGTTCAACGTCCACAGTGTCGCCCCCCGCGCCTGGCCACCGGAAGACGTGAACATGCTCGAACAGGCCGCAGCCCGCACGTGGTCAGCCGTCGAGGCGGCCCGCGCCGCGCAGTCGCTGCGGCGCAGCGAACAGCGCCTGCGCCTGGCGCTGGAGGCCGGCCAACTGGGCGTGTGGGACTGGGACCTGATCACCAACCGCGTCAGCTGGTCCGACCGCATCTACGGGTTCCACGGCTTAGACAAGGACGAGGTCGGCATCCGGCTCGACCCCGACCTGCCCCTCATCCACCCCGACGACCGACCGCTGGTGCTGGCGGCCCGGCGGCACACGCTGGAGACCGGCGAGCCCTACCAGATCGAGTTCCGCGCCATTCAGCCCGACGGCAGCGCCCGCTGGCTCTTTACCAACGGGTCCCTGATCCGCAACGACGCGCTCCAGCCCGTGCGCATGCTCGGCGCCACGATCGACATCTCCGAGCGCAAGCGACAGGACGAGCAACGCGAGCAGCTGCTGGAATCGGAGCGCAACGCCCGCGCCGAGGCCGAGCGCGCCGGCCGCATGAAGGACGAGTTCCTCGCCACGCTCAGCCACGAGCTGCGCACGCCGTTGAACGCCATTCTGGGTTGGTCACAGCTCATCCGCGCTGGCCGCATGCCGAACGACGAGTTGCAGCACGGCCTGGAGACCATCGAGCGCAACGCGCGGGCGCAGGCACAGCTGATCGACGATTTGCTCGACATGTCGCGCATCATCAGTGGCAAGGTGCGGCTCGACGTGCAGCCGTTGGACTTGGTCGACGTGGCCACCGCCGCCGTAGCTACCGTGCGCCCGACCGCCGAGGCGAAGGAGATCACGCTGGCGGCACAGATCGGCGAGCGGCACTGCCCGATCAGTGGCGACGTGAACCGGTTGCAGCAGGTGTTGTGGAACCTGCTGAGCAACGCCATCAAGTTCACGCCGCGCGGCGGGCGCGTCACGCTGGCGGTGCGGTGCCCCGGTGGCGCGCAGACGGTGGAGATCGTCGTCACCGATACGGGTCAGGGCATCACGCCCGACTTCCTGCCGCACGTGTTCGACCGCTTCCGTCAGGCCGACGCCAGCACCACCCGCCGTCATGGAGGCTTGGGCATCGGGCTGGCGATCGTGAAACACTTGGTCGAAATGCACGGCGGCACGGTGACCGCGACCAGCGACGGGGCCGGTCATGGCGCGGTGTTCACGATATCGCTGCCACTGATCGCCGGCCTGCCCACGACGCTGCCGGCCGAGTCGCCGTCACGATCGATCGCGTTCGGTGAACCGGCCCACGAGCCCACGTTGGCGGGCGTGCGGGTGCTGGTGGTGGACGACGAGGCCGACGCGCGCGACCTGGCTAGCCACGTGTTGACCGGCCGCGGCGCCAGCGTCGCGGTCGCCAGCAGCGCCGCCGAGGCGCTGGACGGGCTGGTGAGCGGCTGGCCGTTCGACGTGCTCGTGAGCGACATTGGCCTGCCCGGCGAGGACGGCTACGCGCTGATCCGCCAGGTGCGTTCGCTCGACGGCGCGGTCGGTGGCAAGGTGCCGGCGATCGCGCTGACCGCCTACGCCCGGGCCGAGGATCGCACGCGGGCCATCCTGGCCGGTTACCAGGTTCACCTGACCAAGCCGATCGAACCGTCCGAACTTCTGGCCAACGTCGCCAGCCTCGCGGGTCGCACCGGGTCGGCAAGTCCGGCGGCACCGACGTCTCCCGCGACCGTCGGCACGGTGTAATGCCATTGACCGGGTGCCCGCCCGCCACATAGCATCGGTTCTCAAGGAACGCATCACATGTGGTTTTTTGGCATTGTCATCGTCGTCGGCCTGCTGGCGCTCTTCTGGTTTGCGCGCAAGGCGTTCATCAGCTGGTACGGCGAGGAACAGGGCGCCACGAGCGGGTTCTCGATGGGCGATCTGCGCGACATGCGCAAACGCGGGCAGATCAGCGAGGCCGAGTTCGAGCGCGCCAAGGCCATGGTGATCGATTCCGCCAAGCGCGCCGCGGCCGCCCCACCCCCCAAGGCGCCGTTGAAGGACTTCCAAGCCAAGGGCATCAACTTCACCGGCGGCTTCCCGATCGAGCCGCGCGACGACCGCCATCGACGCGAGTAACCCTGCAATCATGGCATTATCGGCCGCTGCTGCCGTTGGGCTCGGTTCGCTTCACGCCCGGTAACCACGGGCGTTTATAGGGACCTCCCCACGTCGATTTCGCGTTTTCATTTTGCGCATTGGCAATGCTAAGATGCGGTAACGAAACGGGGAACGAACGCATCAAGTAGGACCCCCCAATCGTTCGATAGACAGACGAGAGAGGCATGGAAATGCCAAGGGCTCGGCGCCGCGGTCGCGCCGCCCTGCGAGCAAGTCGGGTGGCGCGGTCAACGCGGCCACCCGCGTGTTTCTCGGATAAGCTCACCCGGCACGCGCCAAAGCGCGAACGGGTGGATCACAGCAGGAAGGTGAGAGTCAATGGCCAACAACAATCGTCCCGGCAACGGCGGTGGCAGTGGAACGGTGCCGCCCGGGAACCCGCCCGGCAACAGCACCAACCCACCCGGTGGGTTTCGTGGGCGCCGGGTGACCACCTGCAGCTTCTGTGGCAAGAGCAGCCGCGACGTCGGCCCGATGGTGGAAGGTCCCAGCGACGTCTACATCTGCGCCAACTGCGTCGATTTGGCCCACAACATCATCCGTCAGGAAAAGCGCAAGCTGTCGACCAGCTCGCCGATGTTCAACAGCATTCCGTCGCCGCGCCAGATCAAGGAATTTCTGGACGGGTACGTCGTCGGGCAGAACCACGCCAAGCGTGCGCTCGCCGTCGCCGTTCACAACCACTACAAGCGCCTGAGCACCACCGGTGAGAACGCCGCCGCACCCGCCGAGACCGGTGGCACCACCGCCCCCGCCGTCGCCGCGGCCGCCGCTGCGGCTGCGAACGACGTGGAGATCGACAAGAGCAACGTCCTGCTGATCGGGCCCACCGGCTCGGGCAAGACGCTGCTCGCCAAGTCGCTCGCCCGCGTGCTGAACGTGCCGTTCGCCATCGGCGACGCGACCACGCTCACCGAGGCCGGCTACGTCGGTGAGGACGTCGAGAACATCCTGCTCAAGCTCCTGCAGAACGCCGACTACGACCTGGAAGCCGCCCAGCGCGGCATCATCTACATCGATGAGATCGACAAGATCGGCAAGACCAGCGGCAACGTCTCCATCACCCGCGACGTGTCGGGTGAAGGCGTGCAGCAGGCATTGCTGAAAATGCTCGAAGGCACCGTGGCCAACATTCCGCCGCAGGGTGGCCGTAAGCATCCCGAACAGCAGTACATCCAGATGGATACGTCGCAGATCCTATTCATCTGTGGCGGGTCGTTCGTCGGGCTGGAAGACATCATCCGCAAGCGTCTGGGCAAGCGCCAGATCGGCTTTGGTTCGGAAAACGGCCCGACCGAGCAGACCAACGAACGCGCCACCACCCTGGCGCAGGTTCAGCCGGAAGACTTGGTCGAATTCGGCATGATCCCCGAGTTCGTCGGCCGCCTGCCGCTGTGCGCCACGCTCGAACCGCTGGACGTGCAGACGCTGATCAACATCCTGACCGAGCCCAAGAACGCGTTGGTCAAGCAGTACCAGAAGTTCTTCCGCCTGGAGAGCTGCGAGCTCACCTTCACCAGCGGCGCGTTGGCGAAAATCGCCGAGCGAGCGCTGAAGCGCGACACCGGGGCCCGCGCCCTGCGTGCGGTGTGCGAGGAGATCATGCTCGACATGATGTACCGCCTGCCTGACGAGGGCCAGGGCGGCAAGTACGTGATCGACGAAGCGGTGGTCGAAGGCCGCCGGAATATCTTCGAGATCAAGCCCGAACGTCGACAGTCGGCGTAAGCCGAACGTATTGCGACAGATAGAACCAGGGCCGGCGAATCGCTTCGATTCGCCGGCCCTTTTCGTTTGCGCTGCCACGGAAGCCGTCCTCTTATCCCCTCTCCCGGTACTCCGGGGGAGGGTTAGGGAGGGGGGCCGGGTGCCTTGCCTCATTATTAGAGCGGTTCAACTTCGGGTGTAGCGTATGGCCGCAACCCTGTCATCCCGAGCGGGAGCGGTAGCGACTCGAGGGATCGCCACGGTCGAGCGCCCTCCCTTACTTGAGATCCCTCAGGTCGCTACCGCTCCCTTCGGGATGACACGCTACACCTGAGGTAGAGCCGCTCTAGACCGGAAGCCCCCACCCCAGCCCTCCCCCGGAGTACCGGGAGAGGGGGTGAAGACAGTCCTCAGGCGTCACGTGTGTACCAACCCCGCTGGGTCGAACCCCTCCCCCGCCGGTAGTTCGCCCATCTCGATCGACGCAAATCCCACGTTCACCGCGAACGTGGGCAGGTTCAACGCCGCACACAGGTCGCCATGCCGGTTGGCGGCGTAGGCGTAGCCGTTGCCCTCGGTCCCGGGTTTGGACAGCAGCGTGGTCAGCCTGCGGATGGCCGTCGGCCGGCTGAACATGTCGGCGACACGTTCGGGGTCGCCCGGTGGCGCGGTGGCGCCGTCGGTCAGGTCCTCGTGCGGCTCAGAGACGTACGCGTCGACCTGCTGCCCCTTGTCGAACAACACGTACAGCAACACCCGCGTCGCGTACGTCATCACCAGCAACACCGGACATTCGAAGTGCTGGGATAGCTCCGCGGCCAGTGGTTCCTGGCTGGCCAGGTCCTCGTGATACACGACCGTCGCGTTTCGATACGTCGGCGCGACGTACGCGACCGTGCCGAGCCGCTTCAGGTAGGCGACCACATCGGCCTGGCTTGGCCCGACGAGCGTGAGGTTGGCGTAAGAATGCATGAACGTGATCCTACGCGCCCCCTTCACGTCCTGCGACCGCGTTTTCCGATGATATCCAATGTTGCGGCCGCGCGGTCGTCCGTGGCCGTTCCGGGGCTGTCAGGCCTTTGTCCGACAAAGAGGTTTGCGATGCTGCGATTCTCCTGGGCGATCGTCTTCTGCTGGGTTTTATGGACGGGGGTTGCGCAGGCGCAGCTGACGCCGGAGATGGTGCGCATCCAGACCGAGACGGTCGCGTCCGACCCACCTGCGACCCAGCCGACAGTCAACGTCATCGTCAACACCGAGGGCGCGCCGTCCACGCAGCCTGCCGAACCCGACAATCTGTTCGAGTCGCTGTCCGCCACGCGCATCGCGCAGATCGCTCAGGGCAAGCTGAAAATCACGCTGGATGACGTGAAGCAGCCGCAGTTCTGGCTGGAGACGATCCGCGACCTAGTCAAAGCGATCTTGATCTTCGTCCCGCGCGTGATCGCCTGCTTCATCTTCCTGTTCGTCTTCTACCTCATCTACCGCGGCATCCGCCGGCTGGCGACGCGGAAGATGAAGGACGACAACGTCGACACCAGCATTCGCGACATGATCGGCGGCCTGCTGAAGTGGACGATCATGGGCTTCGGCGTCGTGATCGCCTGCAACCAGCTCGGCATCCCGATCGTCGCGATGCTGACCGGCGTGTCGATCATCGGCCTGGCCGTCGGCTTCGCCGCCCAGGAGACGCTGGCGAACTTTATCGCTGGCATCGTGATCTTCCTCGATAAACCCTTCAAGGTGGGCGACTGGATCGAGGTGGACGAGCAGGAAGGCTCCGTCACGCGCGTCACGTTCCGCAGCACGCGCTTCACGAATTTAGACGGCGACGTCGTCGTGCTGCCGAACACGGCCGTGCTGGCGCACCGCATTATCAATAAGTCGACCAACCCCGTCACCCGCGTGAACGTGCCGATCGGCATCGCCTATGGCGAATCGATCGACCGCGCCCGCGAGGCGCTGCTTGCCACGCTGGACGGCGACCCGCGCGTTCAGCCCCGCCCCGCCGCCGAGGTCGTGGTACGCGCCTGCGCCGACAGCAGCATCAACCTGATGCTGCACTTCTGGATCCGCGAGGAACGTTACGAGGACGCGATGGTCTGGGAGTACTTGGAAAAGTGCAAAAAAGCGTTAGACGCCGCGGGGATTTCCATCCCGTTCCCGCACATGCAACTGCTGCTGGAGAAGACGCCGGCGCTGGAAATGCTGTCCGGAGCGAACGCGAAGCGGGGCTAGGGGCCAAGGCGAGTTCCCCCGACTTCTGTAGGACAGGCATTCCTGCCTGTCTCTCTGCGGGATCGTTGCGCCTCGTTTAATTCAAAAGAGACGCGAAGGCGCGAAGGTACGAAGCCGTCGCAAAGGATATCCTGCAACCCGAAGCCGCGCCGGTGGTTTGGGTAAGGCAAAACGCGAAATCGCGCACCATTCTGCACCATTTTGCACCATCGGCCGTCCCGTCCAATGAGCTGGCCGCCGCTATTCGGTTGTCAAAGAGCACGCTATCCATCTCTACGCCCGCGCTGCGCGATTCAGGCGTGATTGGCGCAACAACCACGGCCTTTCTTCGTGTCCGTCTTCGCGCCTTCGCGCCTTCGCGTCTCTTTTCTGCTGATGGAGGCGCGACGCAAAGAGAGACAGACAAGAATGCCTGTGCCACAGAAGACCGAATACGGGGGGAGATTAAGACGGGGGACAGACAGGCAGGAATGCCTGTCCTACAGAAGAGCGCTCTATCCCACAATCTCCCGCAACGTCGTCGCGGCGTAGCGCACCTGCTCTTCCGGCAACTCCGGGTAGACCGGCAGCGCCAGCACCTCGGCGGTCGCGCGCTCGGTCTCCGGCAGGTCGCCTTCGGAATAGCCCAGATACTGAAAGCACTGCTGCATGTGCAGGCCCAGCGGGTAGTAAATGCCTGAGCCGATGCCCTTGTCGGCCAGCTTCTTCTTCACCGCGTCGCGGTTGGGCACGCGCACGACGTACTGGTTGTAGATGCTCTCGTTCCCCTCATCGATCGCCGGCGTGACCACTTTCGACCCGGCCAAAATCTCGTTGTAGATCGCGGCGTTGCGCCGGCGGGCGGCGTGCCAGCCGTCGAGGTACTTCAGCTTCACGTCCAGCACCGCCGCTTGAATCGCCGCCAGGCGGAACATGCCGCCGATCATCTCGTGGAAGTACGTGTGACCACTGCCGTGCACGCGCATCTTCCGGCAGGTGTCGGCGAAGGCGTCGTCGTTCGTGCAGATCGCCCCGGCGTCGCCGAACGCGCCGAGGTTCTTCGTCGGGTAAAAGCTGAGGCAACCCGCGTAAGCCTCAGAACAGGCGGCCTTGCCGTGCCGCTTGGCACCGATCGCCTGGGCGGCGTCCTCGATCGTCTTCAAGCCGTACTTGCACGCGATCTCGTTCACACGGTCGATCTTGGCCACCTGGCCGAACAGATCGACGGGCATGATCGCCTTCGTGTGCTTGTTGACCTTCTTATTGATCAGATCGGTATTGATGTTGAAGCTGCCGGGCTCGATGTCGACGAAGACCGGCTTAGCCCCCACCCGCGCGATGCTGCCGGCGGTCGCGAAGAACGTGAAGCTCGGGCAGATCACCTCATCGCCCGGGCCAACGCCCATCGCCATCAGGGCGCACAGCAGCGCGTCGGTGCCGCTGCTGACGCCAATGGCATGCTTCGTGCCGCAGTAGGCGGCCAAGTGCTTTTCGAACTTCTCGACGTGCGGCCCGAGGATCAGCGCCTGGGCGTCGCAGACTTCGTCGATGGCCGCGCGAATCTCCTCGCGCAACGGGCCGTACTGGGCGGTCAGGTCTAACAGCTTAACGTTCATGCCCTAAAGATTAGGGCGCGGGGGAAGTGGGAGCAATGACCGGCGCGCAATCCCTCATCCCCGCTTCCTTCAGCTTAATCGCTTCGGTAAGCACGTCCCCCGACATGCGCACCGCTTATGACGCGCGTAGGGTCCCATCCAAATCGCGTTATCCGTCAAAGACCGACGCGTCTGCCAAAGCGTTTGCACGACTGATTTTGAGTTCGATTCCGTCCGAAATCACATCAGGCGTGCTGTCGTTTGGCCGCCGGTTGGCAAGGACGGATTCGGAACATGAAGAACAACGTCGTCGGTCATCGTGCCACGGTCGAAGCGCTGGAACAGCGTACCCTGTTCGCTGCCGCTCCCATGTTCGGCGCCGCGGTGATCGAGACCGACACCGGCCCGGAACTGCACGTCACCGGCACCGCCAAGGCCGACAAGATCACGATTACCCAGACCGCCGATGGGTTGAAGGTGTCCAACGGCGCCAAGTTCAATCAGACCTTCGCCGGCCAGTTCAAGGCCATCCAGGTGATGGCGGGCAAGGGGAACGATGTCGTGAAGATCGACTCGTCCGTCCACGTCAACGCGAAGATCTTCGGTGGCGCGGGCAACGACAACCTCACCGGTGGCTCGGGCAACGACAAACTCTACGGCGAGGCCGGCAACGACACGCTCAACGGTGGCAACGGTGACGACGTCCTCGTGAGCATCGGCGGTGGCAAGGACACGCTGATCGGTGGCGCCGGTCGGGACAGCTTCTGGACCGATGCGCGCGAGACGATCCGCGACGCGTCGGCCGACGAACTGGCCAACGCCGTTCGCCGGGTCACCAGCTTCGCGCCGGTCGGCGTGCAGCAGGGCGACAAAGTGAAACTGACCAAGGTCAGCACCGAGCTTACCGGCCAAAACCTGACCGACCCCACCGTCACGACGGGCGTCACCGGTTATGCGAACTTCGCCGCCAAGCCCTTGTTCGCCAGCACCGGCCCCAGCGCCGACGACGTGGCGCAGGGCTACCTCGGCGACTGCTACTACCTGGCGACCCTCGCCTCCATCGCCGATACCGATCCTGCGGCTATCCGCGATCGCGTCGTCGAACTGGGTGACGGCACCTACGCCGTGCAGTTCGACCGCAAGGGTGTGAACGTCTTCGTCCGCGTCGATGGCGACCTGCCCATGGCCAACAACGCGCTGGCCTACGCCGACCTTGGCCGTGAACGCTCGACGTGGGTCGCGATCATGGAAAAGGCCTTCGCCTACTTCCGCACGAACGTCGCCAGCTACGGTTCCATTGAGGGCGGCTGGATGGACGAGGCGTCGACCGCGCTCGGCATCGCGAGCCAATCGATTTTCAACGCGTCGTCCGTCGGCACCCTCATGAACGCGCTAACCGACGCCCTGGCATCGGGCAAGGCCGTCACCTTCGCGACGTTGCCGACGTGGAAGGACATCGAGTTCGTCCCCGCCCACGCCTACCAGGTCGTGTGCGTCACGCTCGCCCCCACCGGCGACGCCACGAGCGTCACCCTCCGCAACCCCTGGGCGATTGACGGTTACGTCTCCCGGGACGGCGTGCAGGACGGCTACGTGACCCTGTCGCCGTTGCAGGTGTACAAGTCATTCTGGGCGACGACGTTCGCTGAGGTGTAGTGGTCTTAGCCCCTGTCGCTTCGGGAGAAGGCTGGGCACTGTTGACGGCCCCAATACGACTATCCCAGTTCAAAAAGCGTGTCATCCCGAGGGGAGGCTTGTCGAGGGGAGGGCTATCGGACAAAGCCCTGTCGCCTAGTGCGCACTTGTCACTCCGAAGGGAGCCGAAGGCGACCTGAGGGATCTCGAGCCAAGGACGGTTTATGGCCTTGGGAGATCCCTCAGGTCGCCAAGGCTCCCATCGGGATGACGCGTCCCTGACCAACCAAGGATTTTTGCCCACTAGCTTTCAGGCTCCGCTCGGGATGGATAGTTCGCGCCCGTCCACCTTCCACCCTCCGCCTCCCGCGTTCCCGATCTGCGTCCATTACCCCTTTCCCGCCCCTCTCCGTTATAATCGCGTCCGATGTACGAACCGAAACGAATCCTGGTGGTTCAACCCAGTTGGGTAGGCGATGCGGTGATGGCCACGCCGACGCTGCGCGCGTTGCGCGAGCGGTTTCCCGATGCGCACATCGCGTACCTGATGAAGCGGTACGTAAAAGAGATGTACACCGGCATGCCGTGGGTCGATCAGATCGTCACCTATCGCACGGGCAAGACGAAGAAGCAGGCCGGCCGTGGCAAGTTCTTCGACATCGCCGCTCGGTTGCGCGCCGGGAAGTTTGATTTGGCGGTGCTGCTGCCCAACTCGTTCAAGAGCGCGCTGGTCTGCAAGATGGCGGGCATCGACCGCATTGTGGGTTACGAGCGCGATGGGCGGGGCTTTTTGCTGTCGGACAAACTCCTGCCGGTGAAGGACAAGGGCAAGTTCGTGCCGTCGCCCATCATTCGGTATTACATGGGGTTAGCCCACTATTTGGGCGCGACCGGCAAGAACCTGAAGATGGAGTTGTTTGTCACGGATTCCGAGCGCCGCGAGGCCGACGACGTCTTCGCGCGCAGCGGCCTCGAGGCCGACCTGGACCGCCCGGGCTCTCGCGGTCAGGCGCCGCTCATCCTGCTGAATCCTGGCGCCCAGTACGGCGCCGCCAAGTTGTGGAAGCAGGAGTACTTCGCAGACCTGGCCGACCGGTTCATCGATGACTTGGGCGCCACGGTGCTGATCAGCGCCAGCCCCAAGGAACGGCCGATCGTCGAGGCGATCAAACAGCACATGCGGCGCGTGCCGGTGGACCTGAGCAACAAGGGGATGACGCTCGGGTCGCTGAAGGAGATCGTTCGACGCTGCGACCTGATGGTGACCAACGACACCGGCCCGCGGCACATCGCCGCCGCCATGGACATACCGGTTGTTACCGTCTTTGGCCCCACGCACCCGGAGTGGACGGAGATCTACTACGCCAAGGAACGCCAGGTGGCCGTGAAGGTCTTCTGCGGCCCGTGCCAGCGAAAGATATGCCCGCTGGACCACCGCTGCATGACGCGCGTGACACCCTCGATGGTCTACGACACGTCGATGGCGTTGCTCCGTGGCGGCGCCGGGGCGGGCGTGACGGTGTGATGGAATCTATCTGCCCAGATTGGCCCGCGCGCCCGGCGTTCCTACCGAATCCCCTTCAATCGCTGATACAACCGCCACTCGTTCATCGCCATATATCCCCCGAAAACCACGGCAAACGCCGACACCAGCGGCAGTCCGTACGCGCGGTACGTGCTAAGCAGAAACGCCAGGTTTCCCAGCGTCGCCAGTACCGTGAAGACCATCACCGCCAGCACCGCAATCGGGTTGCGGATGAACGCGATCACCATGCCTTCCAGGATCAACGCCACCGCGAACGCGGTGACGGCCAAGTCGCGCTGGAAGAAGATGCTATCGACGTAGCGCATCGGGTTGCCCTGCGCATCGGTGACGGCACCAGGATCGCCACCGGTCAGAAAAATCAACAGGCCAGGGTTGAGGAACAGCAAGATCGCGGCGATGCCAAAGCTGATCCAGGCCTCGGCTCCGGCGGTGGTGGGAACGTCGCGGCGGTGGAAGTCGGCAACCGGTTCCACCCGACGCGGGTTGTCGGCCGGCACGGGCGCGCCCGCCGGTGGAGCCTGGTCGACCGGTGGGCGTTGATCGCCCGATAGTTTCGGAAGCTTCGACATGTCCATGATTGGCCTCGCGCGCTTGATTCGCTGGGGTTCCCCGTGAAAATGCCATGGTAGGGTCGGCCGGGCATTCGCGAAAGAGCCGGCCGACTCCGCTTTTCCCGCGCCAGGAGCGATATGTCCGACGTGCTTGCCGAGATCGACTCAGTCTTCACCACCGCTCATGCCGAGTTGGCCACCGTTGCCAACGCCGAGCAGCTCGAGACGTTTCGCATCAAATACCTGGGCACGAAGGGGAAGGTAAAGGACCTGATGTCCCTGCTGGGCAAGGCCGCGCCGGACCAGAAACGGGCGGTGGGCCAGCGGGTAAACGCGGGCAAGGAATCCCTGACGGCCGCGTTCGAAGAGGCCAAGGCCAAGCAGTCGGCCGGGCCGGCGACGCGGGTGGGAATCGACGTTACCGAGCCCGGAATTAAGCCCGAAATCGGGCATCGCCACGTGCTGATGAAGACGGTGGACGAGCTCGTGGAGCTGTTCGCCCGCATGGGTTTCACCGTCGCCAGCGGGCCTGAGGTGGAGGACGAATTCCATAACTTCATCGCGCTGAACATCCCAGCCAATCACCCCGCTCGCGACCCGCTGGACAACTACTACATCCAGCCCTTCGGTACCGCGGAAGCTGCAAAAAATGCGGGTGTTTCCGCCGATCCGACCGCGGCCCTGCTGCGCACGCAGACGAGCACGGTGCAGATCCGCGTGATGGAAAACCAAGCTCCACCGATTCGGGTCGTCATTCCTGGCCGGGTCTATCGACCGGACACCCACGACGACACGCACTTGTCGATGTTCCACCAGCTGGAAGCGCTCGTGATCGACGAAAATGTGACGATGATCGACCTGAAGAGCACGATTCTCCAGTTCGTTCGCGCCTATTTCGGCCAGGACACCAAGCTCCGCCTGCGGCCCAGCTTTTTCCCATTCACCGAACCGTCGGCTGAGGTCGACGTGTGGTTCGAAGATAAGCAGCGCTGGATCGAGCTCGGCGGCTGCGGGATGGTGCATCCCAACGTGCTGAAGGCCGTCAATATCGACCCCGAAAAGTACAGCGGCTGGGCCTTCGGCTTTGGCATCGAACGCATCGCGATGCGCAAGTACGGCATCACGAACATCCGCCAGTTCGTCGAGAACGACCTGCGTTTCCTGCGGCAGTTTTAAAGATCGAGCAGATACGAAACCGCAAGCGGTGAACGAGACCTACCGCTTGCAGTTTCACAGTCCCGCTGCGCTCAAATAGTTCGTGCAGGCGCGCGAACCGTTTTCAACGTGCCGCGTAATATCTCTCGGCCCGCAAGTATGGGACGCGAGAGAGTGGCTTGGCTAAGACCCGATAAACCGCCCGTCCCGTTCAATAACTTGCGACCGTAAAATTCTTCGCGAAGCGCTGTTGCAATCCATCGGACGGCCGTTATTATCCCGCCTCACCAATCGGAAACGAGTTGGTGACGCGACGCGAGCGAATCGGAAACGAAACGCGAACGACGCGAAGAAAAAAAGTTTGTCGCAGGCCTTGACGCGACGAGAAAAGAAAGTAAGATTCACCTCCCAATCGCGACTGACGCGAACGGACGTGAAGACGACAGCAAGAGGCAACAGCAGTTTGAGCAACCGCAAGACTGTAACTCTCCGCAGTATCTCGAAGTGACCCCCTGACACAATCAGAGGTCACCAAGAGGTGGCTGAACCGACGGCAGGCGATAAAGCTGCCACGGGTGCCTGTCGCTGTCGAACTTGAGTAAGCATGCCGTTGCGACGGTGTCCTTATCCGTGTTCGACGGAGTAAATCGACTGAGTGAACCGATTGAGAAATCGATCGTATTACTAAGCCGAGTTAAATGATCTTTGACAAGTGAATACGAGGTTCGAGTTGATTTCTTCAGAATCAACTAGAACTCCGCGACGTCCGGCCCCATTTTGATGGTCTTTCCGATGCCGGACGTCGTCGAGCACCTTTTTGGCGATTAGGGTGTGAAATACACACCCGCAAATGAGTCACTTCGCAAGTGACTGTTTGGATGACCATAGTCGATTGTTTGTTCCGTTACTGGCACGCCCGCCAGTGTTAGGACCGAGAGTTAGTTCCTCTCCGGTGCGACCTGTTCCTCTCTTCGTGCACGTTTGACGGAGCTTGGACTGGAAGCTGAAGGGCTGGTATCCGAGTAATTCGGAGCGGTTTCAATCTTAACGTGACGGTGATCGATAAATTTGGTCAAGTTACTAAGGGTACATGGTGGATGCCTTGGCATCGAGAGGCGATGAAAGACGTGGTAGCCTGCGATATGCTTCGGGGAGCTGGCAAACAAGCTTTGATCCGGAGATTTCTGAATGCGGAAACGCAATGCAGTTACCCTGCATTACCTGCACATGAATTCATAGTGTGTATGGAGCGAACCTGGTGAACTGAAACATCTAAGTAACCAGAGGAAAAGAAAAAGACATTGATTCCGTAAGTAGAGGCGATCGAAAGCGGACATAGCCCAAACCGGGATTCGTCCCGGGGTTGCGGAAGCACTGAGGGGTTACAAAACCGTTCTTAGCCAAACCGTCTGGAAAGTCGGGCCATAGCGTGTGAAAGCCACGTAGGCGAAAAGAATAGGTCCCCGTTAATATGTGCTATCCAGAGTAGCACGGAGCTCGTGGAACTCCGTGTGAAGCTGGTGGGACCACCCACCAAGGCTAAATACTACTCGATGACCGATAGTGAACTAGTAGGGCGATTGAATGGTGAAAAGCACAGCTATTAGCTGAGTTAAAAGTACCTGAAACCATGTACTTACAAGCGGTCGGAGCCCTATGCCCGCAAGGGAATGGGTGACGGCGTACCTTTTGCATAATGGGCCGGCGAGTGCATTTCTGCAGCAAGGCTAAGGGTTCAAGACCCGGAGCCGTAGCGAAAGCGAGTCTTAAGATGGCGTTAAGTTGCAGGATTGCGGCCCGAAACCCCGTGATCTACCCGTGAGCAGGTTGCATGCCCCGTAAAAGGGGCAGAAGGACCGAAGCCGTGAACGTTGAAAAGTTCTGGCATGACTTGCGGGGAGGAGTGAAAGTCTAATCAAACGGGGAGATATCTGGTTCTCATCGAAATGCCTTTAGGGGCAGCCTTCGGCAACTACTCTGTGGGGGTAGAGCTACTGAAAGGGACTGTGGGGCTACCCGCCTACGCATCCCTACCAAACTCCGAATACCACAGAGACTATCCGAGGAGTGAGTCCGCGAGGGATAATCTTCGCGGTCAAAAGGGAAACAACCCAGACCACCTGCTAAGGTCCCAAAATTTAGTTTAGTTCGGTAGGAAGTTATTGTTCTGAGACAGCCAGGATGTTGGCTTAGAAGCAGCCACCATTTAAAAAGTGCGTAATAGCTTACTGGTCGAGAACAGTAGCGCCGTAAATGATCGGGAATAAACTAGATACCGAAGCAGTGGATTCGCAGCAATGCGAGTGGTAGATGAGCGTTGTACTCCGCGTCGAAGCCATACCGTAAGGAGTGGTGGAGCGTGTACAAGTGAGAATGCCGGCATGAGTAACGATAATGCAGGTGAAAATCCTGCACGCCGAAAACCTAAGGTTTCCTGGGGAAGGTAAATCCGCCCAGGGTTAGTCGGTCCCTAAGACGAGGCCGAAAGGCGTAGCCGATGGACGGCAGGTTAATATTCCTGCACTAGCAATGAAGGTTTGAAGCTGAGCGTGTGGTCTCTTAAGACAGATCCTCCGATTAGACGTGGAGGTTTCGCAAGATCGAGGGCACTTTGTTCCCGAAGTCTGTGGATAGAGGTCCGAGAAGAGCGCCGCAGCTACGACATTGTTAACCGTACTAAAACTGACACAGGTAGGTGAGGAGAATATCCTAAGGCGCTCGAGAGAACTGCGGTTAAGGAACTAGGCAATTTGACCCCGTAACTTCGGGATAAGGGGTCCCTCCTCCTTCGGGAGAGGGCGCAGGAAGTGAGTCTGGCGACTGTTTATCAAAAACACAGTTCCGTGCTAACTCGCAAGAGGATGTATACGGAATGACGCCTGCTCGGTGCCGGAATGTTAAGGAAGTCGGTCAGGGGTTCGCCCCGAAGCTGGCAACCGAAGCACCGGTAAACGGCGGCCGTAACTATGACGGTCCTAAGGTAGCGAAGTTCCTTGTCGGGTAAGTTCCGACGCGCATGAACGGCGTAACGACTGGACTACTGTCTCAACCGCAGACTCGGTGAAATTGAAGTGGCGGTGAAGATACCGTCTACACGCAGCAAGACGGAAAGACCCCATGCACCTTTACTATAACCTGGTAGTGATGCCGGTTGTGGACTGCGTAGAATAGGTGGGAGGCGTTGATCCTCTGGTTCCGGCCAGAGGGGAGCCACAATGTGAAATACCACCCTGTTTGCATTCGTCATCTCACCCTGACCCATGAATCTGGGCAGGGAACCCTGCTAGGCGGTTAGTTTGACTGGGGCGGTCTCCTCCAAAAGAGTAACGGAGGAGTGCAAAGACGGGCTCAGAACGGTTGGCAATCGTTCGTCGAGCGCAAAGGTAGAAGCCCGTTTGACTGCGAGTGCTACGGCACGAGCAGATGTGAAAGCAGGTCTTAGTGATCCTGTGGTCCCGTGTGGAAGGGCCATAGCTCAACGGATAAAAGGTACGCTGGGGATAACAGGCTGATCGCCTCCGAGCGTCCATAGCGGCGAGGCGGTTTGGCACCTCGATGTCGGCCCATCGCATCCTGGGGCTGAAGGCGGTCCCAAGGGTTTGGCTGTTCGCCAATTAAAGCGGTACGCGAGCTGGGTTCAGACCGGCGTGAGCCAGGTCGGTCCCTATCTGCTGTGTGCGAAGGAACCTTGACGATAATTCATCCATAGTACGAGAGGATTTGGATGGACTGACCCCTGGTTTACCAGTTGTCCTGCTAAGGGCACGGCTGGATAGCTATGTCGGGAAAGGATAAACGCTGAAAGCATCTAAGCGTGAAGCCAATATCAAGACAAGGGTTCCCATGAGACCCCGGGTAGACCACCCGGTTGATAGGCTGGAGCTGTAAGTACCGAAAGGTATTCAGGTCACCAGTACTAACGGTCGATCGACTTGACCATTTTTATCGATCACCGTTCGACGTGATCCTGTTCCGTAACACGAACAGGAACCCACTCGAATGGCTCGATGGTCATCAATCTCAAAAAGCGTGTTCGACAAGCGGAGCACGTCATTTCTGAGCAATCAGGATGAAACGTTCGAACCTCGTAATTCACTAATAAAGTGGCTTGGCCAGCCTTAAACGGTTGGCCAAGTCTTCGTTGGTGGCTATATCCTCAGGGTCACACCCGTTCCCATTCCGAACACGGTCGTTAAGCCTGCGGAGCCGATGATACTGCTTCAGCGGGAAAGTAGGTCACTGCCAGCGTTTATTCAAAAGCCCCCGGCACTCAAAAGGTGTCGGGGGCTTTTTTGCGTACATTGGTTTTATAGTCTGGCGCCGCCCCCCCACTACTCGCGGACCCTCCCTCCACAAGCCGTCTTGTTCTATTTTTGTCGTAGAGCCTTTTCCTTTATTCGTGGCGGGCGCAGGACACGTTGTCATCCCGATGGCAGCCTTGGCGACCTGAGGGATCTCGACGTGACAATCGTTTATCCGCACACCGATCCCTCAGGTCGCTACCGCTCCGTTCGGGATGATAATGCCTTGACCGCTACGATTGAAGTGAGAGTGCTCTAAAGCGGCGAGTCCGGTGGAGCGGGCGTGCTCTTTGCACGGTCCTTGCCTGGGCTATTTGTTCCTAATTCATGTGCTGGAAGAAGCGCACGATCACTTCCCTCGTGCGCGGGCCGTCGAATTCGCACAGGTAGATCCCCTGCCATTGGCCGAGCACGAGCTGGCCGCGTTCGACCAGGACCTGCACGCTGTTGCCGACCAGCGCTGTCTTCACGTGGCTGTCGCTGTTCCCTTCATTATGTCGGTAGTACGGCTCCTGCTTGGGAATCAGCGTCTCAAGCTTCTTCAGTAGGTCGTGTTGAACGTCTGGGTCGGCGTTCTCCTGGATGGTGATGCCGGCCGTCGTGTGGGGGACGTAGACGAAGGCGATGCCATCGCCCTGCTGCTGCCGCACAATTTCGGCGACGCGGTCGGTGATGTCGACCATCTGGCTGCGCTGTTGGGTGCGGACGCGTTCGGTTGTGCTGTGAGATGCCATAGGGGACTCCTTGGCACATCCTACGACCGGTTGGCGATTGGGTCAGCTTGGAAGTTGGGGATGAACCCCGCGCGATGTCCGCATCCTGAGGTACTCCGAAGGATCTCCCCCCATATTCGTACGTAGGACGGAAGAGATCCTTCGGAGCACCTCAGGATGACGATTCAGAGTTGGGACGCGTGCGTTGATATATGCGCAACTCGCCCAAGCCGCCCGGAGGTCTTTGGCGCACGAGGTTTGAAGAGGCCTACCAAGACAAGCGACCCCGGGAGTTGGTTTGCTCCCGCGGCCGTGCTGGTTCCGCCAAGCCGCAAGTGGGTGCTCGCGGTGCTTGTAATGATGAAGTGATCCGTCGCGTCTAGGGCAGCGTGATCGTCTGGCCGGCCTTCAGCGAAGTGGGAGATAGTCCCGGATTGGCGCTGGCGATGCGGGTCCAGTGCTTGCCGTCGCCGTAGGTGTTGCGGGCGATGGCGTAGAGGGTGTCGCCGCTCTTCACCTGGTACTGGTTGCCGGCGGCCGGCTTGGCGGCGGGCGTTGCGGGGGTAAGGGTCGTCGGCGTGATGGAAGCGGCGGTGGCGTAGGTCGGGGTGGCGCTAACGGGCTTGGCGTAGACGATCGCGTCGCTCGGCGCCGGGTCGGCGGCAACGCCGCTGGCGACCGCGGGCTTGGCGGCGTGGCGGACGGGCTTCACGTCCAGCACACTCGGGTTCACCTCGGCGGTCTTCGCCTTGCCGTTTTCGCAGCCGATTAAACTCCCGATCATCACGGCCGCGAGCAAGGCGAACATCGACTTCAACATGGCGTCTCCGATTCCTGCAGTTGTGAATGCCGCCCGTTCGTCATCTTGACGGTGGCGGTGATGCAGGACTTATCGGAGCAGATTCAACATGAACGTGAGAAATGGCGGCGGCATGGCCGTGGCATGGGCGTCTCGCCCGTGCCTGTGGACTCATCAATTGTTTTTATTTGTGGCAGCCGGCTTCGATCGAACGGGCTGCCGCAAATGGGATCTTCACGCCCATTGCACGCATGGGCGGGACGCCCCTGCCACGGTATGGGGAAAGCCCCTCCCCCGCTGTTGCGCGTGGGAGGGGCTCAAGCGTGACTTGATCGTTACTTCACTTCACGCCATCGCGCCGGGCCAACCGTTTGGCGACGCGGACGCCGCTCTCCAGGGCGCCTTCCATGAAGCCGACGAACTTGTAGCACGTGTGTTCGCCAGCGAAGTGCAGGCGTCCCAGGCCGTTGTAGAGGGTCGGACCGATCCGGCAGATCTGGCCGGGCGCGGGGAACGTGTAGCCGCCCTTCGTCCAAGTGTCGCCAAGCCAGTCGACGAAGGTCGAGCGGACCAGGCTCTTGGAGAAGCCGGGATACATCGCGTCCAACGCCGGGCCATAGGCGGCATCTTTCTCGGTCGCGTAGGCGGCGCGGGCGCTCTCGGCGGCGGGACCACCGCTGTAGGCGGTCAAAGAGATGCCTTCATCGCCCGGCGAGCCGTCGGTCGATTCCCACGTGCTGCTGACGTCGCCGTCGGTCATGCCTTCGGGCGACAGGTTCACCTGTTCCCAGAACCGGTTCTTCACCGCTGCCAGGTACTTCACGTTGTTGCCCATTTGCGGGGCCAGCGCCCGCGGTAGGGAAGGTGTGAAGCGGATCTTCCGCCAAATGCTCGGCGGCACGGTAAGCACCACGTCGTCGCCGATCAGCGTCTTGCCGTTGCTCAGCACCACGCTAACGCCCAGTTCCGTCTGCGTGATGCTCTTGGCGGCCAGGCCCAGCAGGACGTTCTCGCGACCGATGGCGTCGGCAAGGCACTCAGCCAACTGCTGGTTGCCACCGCGCAGGCGGAAGACTTCGGTATCGGTGAAGTAGCGCACTCCCCCACCGGCCGCGATTTGCGTGAGGTTGCCCAGGTAGCTCTGCCGGTCCATCGGCACCGCGTTGTTCCCCTCAAACTCGGCGGCGATCGCCTGCTTTGTCGTGGGGCTCACCGGCAGGTTGTCCAGCCAGTCGGCGGTCGATCGCAGATCCAGCTCGCGCGCGTTCGCCGACAGCCAAGGCTCTTCGATGTTCACGCCTTTGGCGTCATCGATCAGCGGTTGGAACGCCGTGTCCATCTCGGCCCAGATCGCGTCGGCCTCGGGCTTCGTCAGGCGCTGGCCGTTCAGCACGATGGGCGTATCGGCATCGTCGGTGACCACTTCAACGTAGTCCAGCCCAAAGTGCGTCTTGTACGCCCACCAGTGCGGTTGATTCAGCCCGATGTACTCGCCGCCCCCCTCGGCGGTCTTGCCGGGCAGCAGCTCGCGATAGGAGACGACCCGCCCGCCAAGGCGATCGCGCGCCTCGACCACGACTACGTCGTAGCCCATCGACTTCAGCTCATGCGCGCTGGATAGACCGGCGAAGCCGGCGCCAATCACAATGATGCGCTTCTGAACCGGTTTCGACGACGATGCAGACGAAGCAGACGACGGCGCCTCGAGCGGCACGTCGATCGAAAGGGGCAGGTTGTCGATTCGGGGCAAGTCCGGACGGAGGGGAGACCCTCGCGGCGTCGGCCGATCGCTGCTAGGCAGCAACCCGGCCGAGGCCGCGACGGTCGCCTTCAGCGCGGCTTCGCGTCCCGGCCCACTGCATAGCTCGGGCCTGTATCGACGTAGAAATTGTCCGTACAACGAGAACGGCATAAAGCACCTTCCATTGGTTTGCGGGCCGCAGCCCGTGTGTCTGTTGGAGCCATGTCTAATTCAACCCTACACCACGCCCCCTGAACCGGTCAACATCGTAACTGGAGGCACAAAGTATTCGTAAACCGAATACCTACAGTATATTACGTTCTCGACACCACCTAGGTTCGCATGCCGCGGTGGCGGCTATTTCCCAGCCCAACTTGCCCAGTCAGCAGACTGAACAATGTTTAGCGCCTGAGGGCCTTCCCGCGGTCGCTTGCCGGGTGATCGGTGGTTTGAGATAGTCTCCGCGCATCAACTGGAGCAACCCGCATGGCCATCCGCGTCACCGTCTGGCACGAACACCGTCACGAAAAAATTAACACCGCCGTCGCCGCCGTCTACCCGCAGGGCATGCACGAGGCGATCGCCAACTACCTGCGTCGATCAGGCGACCTGGAGGTGCGAACCGCCCTGCTGGATGCAGCCGACAACGGGTTGCCCGAGGACGTGTTGAACAACACCGACGTGCTGACCTGGTGGGGCCACGGCGCCCACCACGAGGTGTCGGACCTGACCGTCGAGCGCGTCTACCGGCGCGTGCATGACGGCATGGGCCTGATCGTGCTGCACTCGGGACACCACTCGAAGATCTTCCGCAAACTGATGGGCACCGGCTGCGACCTGAAGTGGCGCGTCGGCAACGACCGTGAGGTGCTGTGGGTGACGCGCCCGGGCCACCCGATCACCGAGGGGATCGAGGAGTGCATCATCCTGGAACAGGAAGAGATGTACGGCGAGTTCTTCGACGTGCCCGAGCCGCTGGAGACCGTCTTCATCAGCAATTTCTCCGGCGGCGAGGTCTTCCGCAGTGGCCTGACCTACCAGCGCGGCCAGGGCAGCATCTTCTACTTCCGCCCGGGTCACGAGACCTACCCCACGTACCACAACCCGCAGGTGATGCGCGTGATCGAGAACGCGATCCGCTGGGCCGTCCCGCGCGACCCCGCCCGACCGGTAAAGTTCGGCCATCACCCGCAGGACTGGATGGAAAAGAAGAAGAGCGAAGGCCGCGTTTAGAAGAACGGCTGACGCGAACGACCGCCGCACGCGAGCAGCGGTCGGTTCACTTATTCATCTCAAGCGCCACGCCGCGGCTTTACCGTGGCATGGGCGTCTCGCCCATGCCTGTGGATTGGAACTAGAAATCGCATTTGTTCCAGATTGCGCTGATCAAGCCGCAGCAACAAATCTGACCTCACGGCCCTACCCAATGCATGGGCGAGACGCCCATGCCACGGCCAGAGCGGACGACACCGAGTTCGGTAACACATGCTTCGCTTACGTGGCCCGCTCGTCTTCTCCGCGTGCCTCCGCGCCATCCTCTGCGCCTCTGCGGTGAAAAGCGTTACTCCCAGTCGCGCACGGTCATCGCGCCCCGGCAGTTGCCGACCGGCGCGCCGGCGCCCTGGCCCACGGCGTCGCCGAAGTAGCCGGGGATCTCGGTGCCGTTGGGGAGCTTGCGCGGCAGGTTCATGCCGGTGGCGGTGGGACTGGTGCAGAATAGATGGCCGAGCGGTTGCGGTGGCACGGCGTAGTAGCTCAGCGGCATGCCGAGCCGGCCGATGGCGGCCCAGGCGTAGTAGTTCGTGTAGGCCATGATGCACGTGGCGTCGCCACTGGCGTCGTTGCCCGGGCGGCCGACCTCACCGTCGAGCTTCAGGTCGCTCGTCGCGTGCAGCAGCTCGACGCCGTCCTGACCGTAGGCGTGCCAGTCGACCATCCTCGGCGTCAGCACGCGTTTGTCGTCGAACTCGGTCTGCTTGCCGTGATGCGGGGCACCCACGCCGTGCGCGATCTCATGGGCGATCGTGTTGGCGATGTCCTGCTCGGCGGTGTAGGGCAGCTTCACCCCACCGGCCTTGGCGACGGCGGCCTGGCGGGCGTAGAAGCTGCGCGCGCCGGCGACGTCGACCACCGCCATCTCCGATTTCCTCGGCGTCTTCCGCAGTTCCGCAACGGGACGGTTTTCACCAGCGCTCTTCGGCAGCGCTTCCTCCTTCAGCAGGATCGCGTACTGCTCGCCACCACTGGCGACGCCGCGGTTCAGGTTCAGGTGGCGCGATTCGGGCAGCTCGCCCTCCTTCAGCTCCACCACCTCGATCCCGCTGGCCGACCTGAAGAGGTCGAATCCCTGCTTGGCCGGGGCGCCGATCTTGTTCAGCACGGCCAGCTCTTTGCGCATCGGATCGAGCTTGCCGGTGGTGCGCGTCGGCTTGCCGAGCACGATCAATCCGCGATATTCCTCGTACGCGGTCAGGCCGTCGCCCTTCTTGTCATTGCCGGTTTGCTCGTCCTGATCATCGGTATCTTTGCCGGTAAATTTGGCTAATTTCTTCCATTTGTCGCCAATTTTTGAGTCCACGGCCCGCTTGGGCAGCAGGATGTCGCCGCGGGCGGTGTCGTCCTTCAAGTGGCCGACGATCACCCGGCCATCCATCAGTTCGGCCGTCACCAGGATCGTGCCGTAGGCGCCGAAGTCGAAGCACGACAGCGTCGCGTTCGTCTCCTCGTACTCGCCGTCGGGCGACGCCAGCGTTGCGCCTTCGTCGCTCACCTTCCAGTCGCCAGCGTTCTTCTCGGGCTCGAAGCGCAGGTCGGGCGCTGTGCCGGCGTTCTTCTGCGGCCAGTTGAGGCAGACGCCCTTCTCGCGCGACACCTCACTCAGGCGATAGGTCATGCGGACGGCCTTCTGCGCCGGCTTGCCACCGTCCTTGCCGACGACTTTGGCCGTGATGGTCGCGGTGGTGCCGGGCTTGTCCTCGCTCAAGCTGGCGACCGGCAGCCAGTCGGCGTAGTTGGCGATCTCGACCTGCAGTTCGACGTCGACCGCATCGGCCGGCACGAGCGTCCAGCGCACGCCGCCGGCGGAGGGGTGCTGCTTCAACCACGCCTCTTCGTCGAAGTTCTGCTGCGACTTCGCGTGGTTCATCGCCTGCGCGTGCGACCAGTTGCCACTGATCACCCGGCCACCCTCGGGCAGGGTCAGCACGAGTTCCGCCGGCGCGGGCGTGGGAACGCTCACGCCGTAGTCGTAGGATGCCGGGCCCCACTTGCGGTCGGTCGTGCTCCACTTTTCGGTGCCGCCGTACTGAGTGGGAACGCCTTTGGTGTCGATGATGCTGATGTCGTAGGTGCCGTCCTCGAGGTTCATCGAGACGTGTACGCCGACCGCGCTGGTGCCCGAACCTTCGTCGTATCGCGTCGCGATGGAATTTCCGGGCGCGGTCTCGCGGGTGCGCTTCGAGATGCTCGAGTTTACCGGCCCCTTGCCGTGCAGGTTGAAGACCATCGCCGGCTCGCCGTCCTCGCGTTCCAGCAGGATCTTCCCGCTGCTTTCGAGGTTGTAGACCGACCGGTTCGTCGTCCGCCCGCCTTCCTCCCAGGTGTAGGGCCCACTGGCGGTGTAGGTGTAGCGCAGTTCCCACTGCTTCACGCCACCAAAACGCTGGAACAGCGTTTGGGCGTGGGACGGGGTGGTACAGATAAGGACAATCAGCGTGATGAGTAAAATCGCATTGCGCATAAGTTTGAACCGTACAGAAGCGACGGCACAGCGAGCCAATTCATTACGTGAAATTGAAGTCGGATTTAATCGACAGCGCGCGTGACCGCCTTCACCGTGGCTTGGGCGTCTGCCCCACGCGTCAAGTTAGGCAGTGCCTGACAGATCGAACTTCTAAAGAGAAGATTGTCATCCCGAAGGGAGCGGTAGCGACCTGAGGGATCTCAAATGGCTGACGACGCCCGGCTTGGGAAATCCCGAGAGTCGCCATCGCTCCTCTCGGGATGACACCTGCGCCAGGGTCACCAAATCTGATCTGGTCCGTCAGACAGTGCCCAGCGCCACCCGCTGTCATCAGCCCCGCGGTGGCAGTGAGAGCGTCTTCACCTTCACAATGTTCGGCCGGGCGCGCAGGCGGTTGACCAACGACGCGGGGGCCTCGCTGTCGGTCTTCAGGACCATTAGGGCGGTCGCGGTGCCGTCCTTGGCGAAGTCGCGGCTGATGACCATGTCAGCGATGTTCACGCCGGCCTCGCCAAAGCTGGTCCCGACGACGCCGATCACGCCCGGCTCGTCCTTGTTGATGATCAGCACCATCTGGCCCTCGGGGATCATGTCCATTGAATAGCCGTCGATGCGTAAGACACGCGGCAGGCCATCTTGATATACGGTTCCCAATATTCGATGGCTGTCGCCACCCGGGCATTCCGCCCGCACGCCGACGATGTCACCGACCAGTCCGCTCGGGGGCGCCGCCTCGGCGATCGTCACCAGCTCGATGCCGCGGCTCTTGGCGAGATGTTCGACGTTGATAATGTTCACACCGCCGTTGGTGAGGTGCGGCTTGAGCAGCTCCACCGTCGCCAGGCGCAGCAGCGTCGTCATCAGCTTCTGCGCCCGCGGCCCGCTGGCGCGCAGCGTGATCGTCTTGTAGCCACTGTCGCACAACCCGGCCAGCAACGTTCCGATCCGGCTGGCCAGCTTGGCAAAGCCCGCCTCGTCCGGTGGCAAATCAAGCTTGATGCCACCCGCGTTCACGGCCCCGCGGATCTCACCACTGTTCAGGTAAGCGACGATCGCCTTGCACGCTTCCACCGACACCGCCGTCTGCGCCTCGTCGGTGCTGGCGCCCAGGTGCGGCGTGAGCACGGCATTCTCCAGCGCGAACAGCGGGTGCTCCTTCATCGGTGGCTCGGTCTGGAAGACGTCGATCGCGGCACCGGCGATCCGCTTTTCCTTCAAGGCCTCGGCCAGCGCGATCTCGTCGACCACTTCACCGCGCGCGTCGTTCACCACCAGCAGGTTCTTGCGGGCCACGTTGAACAGGCGTTCGCGGTTGAGCAGGTGGCGCGTCGCGTCGCCGCCGGGCACGTGGAAGGTGATGATGTCGATCTGGCGAAGGAACTCGTCGAAGTCGCGGACGATCTGCACCTTACCGTCGAGCGCGGTCGGGGCGCTGAAGAACGGGTCGAACCCGATCACGTTCATCTCAAACGCCAGCGCTCGCGTGGCGACCGTCTGCCCGATACGGCCCAAGCCGACGATGCCGAGCGTCTTGCCGGCCAATTGTGTGCCCTGGTAATCGTTGCGCTTCCACCCGCCACCCCGCACGTGGGCATGGGCCTGCGGGATCTTGCGGGCCAGGGACATCATCAGCGCCAGCGCATGTTCCGCGGTAGACAGGGTAGAAGCGGCCGCCGTGTTCAGCACGAGCACACCCTTGGCGGTGGCGGCGTCCAAATCGATGTTGTCGACGCCCACGCCCGCCCGCGCGATGGCCTTCAGGTTGCCGGGGTTCTCCAGCACCTTGGCGGTCACCTTAGCGCCGCTGCGGACGATCAGCGCGTCGTACTCGCCGACGGCCGCGGCCAGTTCCGGCTCCTTCAGGCCCACCTTCACGTCGTAGGCGATGCCGCAGGTCTTCAGGTAGTCCAATCCCTCTTCAGCCAGCTTGTCAGCAACGAGAATCTTCATGGGGCGCGGGTCCTTCGGTTATGGGAGACCGATCGTAAGGGAAGCGCTTGGCTGCCAGCAAGGGCAAGGCCCCTATAGGGGATGATGGGGTGCTTTGAAAATAGCGCTGAGAGGAGCATCTCAAAGGGTAACAAAGAACGCGGCCGCTCTGACCGTGGCATGGGCGTCTCGCCCATGCATGTGGACTGGAAGGTGACATAGCGTTGTTTGGCTATCGCGCCGACTGAGCCGTTGAAACCAATCTGGTCTTCCGGCCTCACGACACGCATGGGCGAGACGCCCATGCCACGGAAAGGCACCCCCTCCTCCCTATCCCTTCCGCACCGCCGTCACCGCGCGGTCTTTGCCGCCATAGTCTTTGAGCAGTCGGACACCCTCAAACTCGTCATGCGCCGCCACCAGTTCCTTGGCCGCCTCGCCCTGGTCGAAGGCAATCTCAAGGTAAATCTGCCCGCCGGGTGCCAGCCGATAGCCGGCGTGTTCCATAATGCGGCGATGGACGTCCAAGCCGTCCGCCCCGCCATCCAAGGCCAGGCGTGGCTCATAGTCGCGCACGTTGCGGTCCAGCGTCGCGATCTGGGCCGTCGGAATGTAAGGCGGGTTGGCCACGATCACGTTGAACGCTCCCGCGTCGACCGCGTCCTTCAACGGCTCATACAAGTCACCCTGAAGGACCGCCACGCGGTCGGACAGGCCCAGTTTCTCGACGTTCTGCTGTGCGATCTTCACCGCCGCCGGGCTGATGTCGATCGCCGTCACGATCGCGGTCTTGATGCGCTGCGCGATCGCGCACGCCACGCAACCGCTGCCCGTGCACAGGTCCAGCACGCGCGGCGACTCCATGCCCGGCGTGTTCCTCGCCGCCTGCAGCACGTTCTCGACGAGCGTCTCCGTATCCGGCCGCGGGATGAGCACGCCCGGCCCCACCGCAAATTCGAGGCTGAAGAAGTGCCCCTTGCCCGTCAGGTATGCGATCGGCTCCTGCTCGCCCGCCCGCTTCACGAGGTCGCGAAACGTACCCAACTCGCGCTCGGGCACGGGCCGTTCGTAGTCGGTGTACAGCTTGATCCGCGGCACGTTCAACACGTGCGCCAGCAGCAGCTCGGCGCTGAGCCGCGGCGCGTCAACCTCTTTGCGCGTGAAGAACCCGCTGGTCCACTCCAGCAGCCGCCGCACGGTCCATCGCTCTGCATCTGCTGGCATAAGGGTGGGGATTGTAGGATTGCACTACGGTGCTCACAACCGTCGTGGCGTATCGACGGTTGGCGTTCAGCGTCCTACCCTTTCGGATGAAGGGCATTGGCCGATCAACGCAACAGGGGCAGGCACGGATGCCTGCCCCTGCGACGTTAAACCTCTCACATGCCGCGCCGGCCCATGCGCCGGCGCGTCGACCGCGTGCTTAGTAGCGGCGCCGCCGAACCAGCAGGCCCGTGCCCACCAAGCCCAGCAATGCCAGCGTCGTCGGTTCGGGGACGGCGGCGGCGTTGAAGTCGGAGTTGTGGTCGATGACGGCCCACGCGTAGTTGCGGTCCGCATCGAAGCCCCAAGCGCCCAGTTTCGGCGACAGCAGTTCGTTGCCCAGCAGGTAGCTGCTGTACGACCCCACGTGACGCATCGAGGCCAGGTAGGTGTCGATTTCGGTCGTCTCGGTGCCGGTCCCGACCTTCAGCGTGCCGGCCTCGAGGTCCAGTTCCTTGATGTTACTGTTGCCCAGCACCGCGTTGATCCACTCGCCCCCACCTTCGGCATTGGCGTCGGCCCGGAACCAGCGCAGTTCACCGGCGGCGCCAACCGTGGGGTCGTAACCGACCTGCAACACGTGCAGGATGCCGGGCAGCGTGTTGCCCTGCTCGTCGGTCTTCGTGCCCAAGCCGGTGATGCTGACGATGTCACCCACCACGCCCTGGGCGGCGTCGGCGGCGGTGCCTTGGCGGAACTGCACGCGGAGGTTCACTTCCCGGTTCAGCGTCGCCGAATCGAGCAGCGCCGCCGTCGTCTGGCGGGTGGAGGTGGCGAGGATCGCCTGATCGCGAAGGTTGATGCCGGAGGTCAACAGCTTCGACCGATCGTCGTTCAGCGGGCCGGCGATCTTGTGCTCCAGTTCCCAGGTGCGGGTGTGCTGCGCACCCGCACCCCAAACGTTGCCGTGCTCCTGCGAATAGGCAGCGTCGGTCAGGTCGCCGTTGTACTGATCGTACCACTCGGCCTGCAGGGTCGCCTGATAGATGCGACCGAAACCGTCGGGGCTCTCGGTGGGGACCAGGGGGCTGAGCGAGACGTCCCACTCGATCTTCTCGCCCGGCGCCAGGGTGAGGGGTCGACCGAAGCCGAAGGGGGAACCCGGCATCGGGCCAACGCGGAACGCCTCGCGTTGGCTGCCACCCAGGTAGATGCCACCGACGGCGTGAGCGCGGTCGCCGGCCGAGGTGCCGTTGCGCAGCTCGAACGTATCGCCGGCGACGAGTTTGGTGCCGGCGGGCGTGCCACCGACGGCGGCGCGGGCGACGCTCTTCGTGGTCCAGTCGTAGCTATGGCTTGCCTGCACCGCTTCGCCGCTAAGGCCTTCGCCGGCAATGCCACCGTTCGGGGCGTCCGTGAGATTGACCGTGCCGCTGTTGCCAGTGGCGGTGAACTGCTGCTCAACCGTGATGTTCGTGTGCGTCTCCGTGTCGAACTTCCGGCCGACCGATCCGTTAACGAACGTCTGACCCACGAAGCTGCCGCCGTAGGTGTAGATGATCGCGTTGCGGCCGGCGACCTCGTTGTTGGCCAGCACGTTGTACTTGACGGCCACCTGAAGGTCCGTCTGCTTCACCTCGCCGGCGAGGTTTTCGACCGACTCGATGTTCGAGCCGAGCTGGAACGTGTTGGTCTTGGCGCCGATCGTCGTATTGTCGACGTTGATCGTGCCGGTGAACGCCACGTTCGCCTGCACGGCCGAACCGTTGAAGGTGACGGCATCGGTCAGCTTGGCGTTCACGCCCGATTGAGTGACATCGAACGCGTTGAGCTTGAGGCGGGTGTGGGCGTCGTCGGAGTAGTTGCTGGTGATGACCTCCGCGGTGTTCACGTCGAGCGTGCCAACCTGGTCCTTCATCACGCGCCCAACCTGCAGGATGGCGGTAGACGGCGACAACAGGCGGTCGGCCAAGGCCGTGCCACTGGCGGTGAACGAGACGCCCGACAGGTCGACGTCCGCCCCACCGATGCGCTCGACGGAGATCAGTGGGCTCTGGCGGTGACCGTTGACGTTGTTATATCCACCGAAGTCGGCGGTGCGGACGTTCGACGGATTGTTGATGTGCGCGTTCGTCGTCGGCAGCGTGACGGTGGTGCTGTAGCTGCCCAACTGGCTGCGCTGCACGGCGATCGCGTGCGATTGGTTGGCATCGTTGAAGGTGAAGTCGCTTGCGTTGGTCAGGGTAAAGCCATCAACGCTAGCGTACCCACCGCCGTTCACGGTCACGTTCGTGCCCAGACCGCCCGTCAGCGGGCCGCCGTTCAGCGTCAGCGAGCCAATCGACTGGTTGGCCATATGGCGGCCAACGTTGTACGTGCCCGACCCGGTCAGCGGGCGGTTGTTGACGAGGCTATAGGCAACGTCGTGGTTCTGAACCGCGCCACCCTGGGGCGTCAGCGCCACGCCCACCGTGTAGGTGCTGCCGGCAGTACCGCTCAACGCGGGGGTGTTGACGATCAGGTTGCCGCTGGAGTTGGCAAGGATCACCGCGTTGACCGACGGGTTGCCGCTGGTCACCGTGATGCCCTGCGCGAAGTCGATCGGCAGCGCGGGGTTCGCCGTGGCGTCGAAGCTGGTCGCGGCGCCGGCGTTGTTGACCACGAAGATCGGGTTGGGGTCATGCCCCACGACAACGCGCGCATCGGCCGGGGCCGTCACGGTCACCTGACCCATCGCTACGTTTACCGACGCACACGCCGACACGATCGCAAGCGACCGAAGCAATTTCACGTTTTTCAAGAGCAGATCCCCGGTTCGATGTTCTGAACCCGTCAACCAACTGCCCCCTCCGGGCGGACTGGTCTCAGGTCTCCCACGCAACCTCTAAAATGCCCTCGCGCCACCATATTGTCAAGTTTTTGAAATATTTTAGTGCGGCTGAAGATTTCGCAAACTACGGAAACACTCTGGTCAACGTCGATGGACGTCTTGGAGATCGCACTCGCTTCCCTTAGCCGCGCCGTCTGGGGGTTTGATCACTTGCCACAACCCCCGGTCGGTCTTACCCTTGTCGCTCGCTGCGGTTGCAGGACCGCGCCACACGCCATGCATCAAAAGGAATCCGTCTCATGAGCATCCTCGTCAACAGCGACACCAAGGTCATCACCCAGGGCATCACCGGCACCGCGGGCGCGTTCCACACCAAGGGCTGCCTCGAGTACGGCACGAAGATGGTCGGCGGCACGACCCCCGGCAAGGGTGGGACCAAGGATGCCAATGGTCTGCCGGTGTTCGACACCGTCCGCCAGGCGGTGGATGCGACGGGCGCCAGCGCCACGATGATCTTCGTCCCCCCGCCGTTCGCGGCCGACGCGATCATGGAAGCTGCCGACGCGGGCATCAAGACGATCGTCGCGATCACCGAGGGCATTCCGGTGCTGGACATGGTGAAGGTGAAGGCCTTCCTCGCCGGCTACCCCGACGCGGTCCTGATCGGGCCCAACTGCCCCGGCGTCATCACGCCCGGCCAGTGCAAGATCGGCATTATGCCCGGCTACATCCACACGCCCGCCGACAAGAGCAAGAGCGGCAAGAAGATCGGCATCATCAGCCGCAGCGGCACGCTGACCTACGAGGCCGTCTGGCAGACCTCGTCGCGCGGCATCGGCCAAACCACCTGCGTCGGCATCGGTGGCGACCCCGTGCGCGGCCTGGGCTTCATCGACTGCCTGAAGCTCTTCAACGCCGACAGGGACACCGACGGCATCGTGCTGATCGGTGAGATCGGCGGCGCCGACGAGACGAACGCCGCCACCTACATTAAGCAGAACGTGAAGAAGCCCGTCGTCGCCTTCATCGCCGGCCGCACCGCCCCCCCCGGCCGCCGCATGGGCCACGCCGGCGCGATCATCAGTGGCGGTGAAGACACGGCCGAATCGAAGATCGCCGCGCTGACCGCCGCCGGTTGCAGCGTGGCGGAGAGCCCCGCGACCATCGGTGAACAAATGGCGGCGGCGCTGGGCGTGAAGGGGTAGTGTGGAGAGCGAGCAAGGCCACAAGCCGCTTCCGCTCGACTACGCTGGCCCGAGGCCATCGCCGCAAGATGACCAGCCGCCACGCCTAAGCAAGCTGGTGGCGACGGCCTTCGCGTGTAGCGTGACGGCCTGCCCGTGCATTTCGACGCCGTTTGCCGCCATGGTCGTGGGCGACGACATCGGACCGCTTAGCACGATCACCATTGGGGTCGCCCTGCTCTCGCTGTGCCTTGGCATCCTCGCGTACGCGCGACTGTTGCACGCCCCTGAGACTGTGACCGGAAATGGCCTCGCAGCGACAAGCATCTGCATCAGCGGTTGCTGGCTCCTGTTGTATGCGGGGTTGCTCTGGTTCTACCGGTAAGCGAAAGGGCTTTTCGGGTGCCACGGTACGGTACGCCGTGCCGTGTCTTCCCTGCTGACCGAAGCACGGCTTGGCGCACCAAACCGTGGCACCCGCCCCGCGTTAATTGCACGGCATGGGTGGGCCGTGCGCACCTGCCGATAGCCACATGCTCAAAAGTCGACGTTTATCGGGGTGGTGGTGGGCTTGGTTCCTCGCATGCGGGTGGGGTGCGGCATCAGATGGGGCCCTCATCGGCGTCCTACCGTTGTTTTGCGTCGCGATCGCCCACGGCATCGTTTGGATCCGGCAGCGACGTGCGTCGGTGACGACGCGTCGGCTTGCCGCAGGATGCTGCCCGCGTTGCGGCTACGATGTCCGCGCCAATCCCGCCAAGTGCTCCGAGTGCGGCCAAGAGATTGCATCGGGTGACGGAATGAGTTCGTAAGGTGAGATGAAGCCCGCCGACCCGCTCGAGTGTTGCCGGGTGCCACGGGTCGGCGTACTCGCAGACCTGTGTCTTGCTTATCCCCCACAGACACAGGTCTCGGAGTACCGCGACCCGTGGCACCCGCCCTCCCTCGTCATCCTGACGGGTTGGCAAGAAACGCGGCCGGGGTCGGCCTTCACGTGGCATGGGCATCTTGCCCATGGCGTCGGTACTCCGACGCGTCGGATGGTACGCCATCCGAATCAGCAATCGCGCCAGCGAAGGAGCGCCTGGAGTCGTTGGAAGAGAAGATCGCTTGCGCTCTTTACTTCGGACCGAGTACGGCCCGACACCGCGGGCTACCGCGGCTCCACGGGCAGGATGCCCGTGCCACGGTGGGACGCCCGGGTGCCACGATCTGGTACTCCAGGTCGTGCTTGGCCGATCGCCCCCCCTGCACGACCCGGCGTACCGGATCGTGGCACCCAAACGTGGAGACGTTGCCCCTTGCCCAACCTCCTCTTCATCTGCAGCCGCAACCGCCTGCGCAGCCCGACGGCGGAGGCGGTGTTCGGCGCGATCGATGGGATCGAAACCCAGTCCGCCGGGCTGGCGGCGGATGCGGAGTGCATTGTGTCGGCGGACATGCTGGCGTGGGCCGACGTGATCTTCGTCATGGAACCGGCCCACGGGCGTAAGCTGTCGCGGCGGTTCGGCCCGCACCTGCGCGGCAAGCGCGTCGTCTGCCTGCACGTGCGCGACGTCTACACCTACATGGACCCGCGGCTCATCGACCTGCTCTGGACGATCGTGCCGCGATCGGTGCCGGCGCTGCGCGGGGCGAAGCCGCAATGACGCCGCGCCTGTTGGCCGCCGGGCCGCGGCGGTTTACCATGGGCGACATGCCCTTCACCGACGAAGAACTGAAAAAGGCCCTCAAGGCCTTCAAGAAGCGCCTGAAGCTCACCCGCCTCGACGACGAATCGAAGCTCGGCCACAGCCCGCTGACCGGCGGTGGCGCCAAGGTGGTCGCCATCCAACCCCCCAGCGGCTTCGGCCGCGAGATCTGGGAAGAACTCGCCACCCAAGGCTACCTGAAACACGACGGCGGCGGGTTTTATGAACTGATGCCCGGCAAGTAACCGAGACTATTTGCGCCAGGACGTTCCGTGCGATTCTGCTGGACCGGCCCGCTCGGCCATTCGCCTACTTGATGCACGCATCACATAGTCGTCACCGGTCGCGGTACGTTGAGACCGGCGTCTTCGCCAAAACGAGCAAAAAAGTTTTGCGAGTATGCCGGCCTGCCGGCCTGTGGCACCCGGTGCGACGCGTCCACTCTTCCCGTAGCGTGGGCGTCCCGCCCATGTCCGGTTAGCAGGACAGGAAATGGGATTGGTTGCAGCGCCCGTTAACAAGTCTGACGCAACAACAGCGTCTTCCGCTTCGACCACAATCATGGGCGAGACGCCCATGCTACGGGCGGATGCCGAGGCGGCGCGGTTCTTTGAGTTAGAAGGGCTCGCCTCTGGCCCCTCTCCCGGTACTCCGGGGGAGGCTGGGAGGGGGCAACTAGGAACTGCTGGTGCCGAATACCTGCCACACCACCTTCGTGTCCACACGGGAGACGAAACCGAACGGCTAGCCTGCCGGGTTCGCGCTTCCCGTGGCATGGGCGTCTCGCCCATGCGTATGGATTGGAACACGAGATTCGATTTGTTAGGTAACGCGCGGGCAGAGCCGCTGAAGTGAATTTTGGCCTCTGGCCTCATTACGTGCATGGGCGAGACGCCCATGCCACGGTTGGATACGACCCTGCCTACCAGCATCTACTCGGGATGCCGCATAGGTCGTGACTCATTCGGTTACAGACACCACGCAGAATCAGGAATGCCCCTAACGGCCGCGCGGTTCCTCAACGCGCCGAACCCGTGGCCTGCTGGCGATGCTTGTACATCGCTTCGCCCACCTGCCTCGCGACCTCGACGGTTTCCGTGTACGGGTTGTCGGCGACGTCGACGAGGCCGCATTGGTAGTTCTCGCCGTCGCTCGGGCGGCCGGTGACGGATTCGTCGCCGTACTGGAACCAGTGGACGCCGACGATCTGCGGGTTTTCCAAGGCGCTTTCGACGTAGTCTTTGTACTTGCGGGCGCGGTCGGCCTGGCTGTCGGCCGACACAAGGCCGGTGCCGAACAGGCCGCGATCGGTGGCGCAGAAGTGGAACTCGCCGATGAGGGTGGGGCCGTCCAAACCGTCCGGCAGCCGGTGGGCGCGCACGCTGTGGGCGTAGACGTTATAGCTGCTGACGTCGCAGTACTTCACCATCTGCGCAGCGATGTTCACCGCGCCGCCGACGGACCGGCAACCGAAGTAGAGCTTGTCGGGATCGATCCCCTTCACCGCCTGCCGCACCGTGCGGAAGTACGTTTCAGCGATGCGGGTGGTGAACTCGGCCAGATCGCCACGCGCGCCCTCGGGTGCGATAAACTTCGCGTCGGCAGGCTTGGCCAAGTCGTCCCACGACGCGTACGTGCTGCCCCAGGCAGCATTCAGCGCAGCGATGTCGGGGTACTTGGCCTTCAGCGTCTTCAGCAATTCCTGCTTGGCGGCGCGGTCGGGGGTTTGCTTGAGCGCGTCCTCGGCCAGCGTCGTCTCGCCGCCCCAGGGCATTTCGTTGTCGACGAAATAACCGATGCAGAACGGGTCGCCCTTCGTGTTGGCCAAGAACTGCTTGGCACCCGCTTCGACCGCGGGCGCGAACTTGGGATCGAACACGTCGGGGAAACCCGAATGCTTGGCCCGCAGCTTCGGCGCATCGTAGAACATGACGGCGGTGTACGGCGTGCGCTTCAGCTTCATGATGCGCCAGTCAGACCAGTTGGCGATCGTGTTCATGCCCCAGGCACGCAGGCGCTTGTGGACGACGTCGGCCTCGATGTTCTTCCAGTCGTCGCCGTACTTCAGTTGAAGGTTGCGGGCCGTGTGGTTGAACGTGTCAGCCGTGCTCTTGCCGTCGACTTCCTTGAAGCCGTAGAAGGCCTTTCCCTCGCCATCAACCGGCGGCAGGTCGGCGAACCAATTGTCGCGATCCGTAATCGGCGTAACGGCGCCACTGGCCCGCACGACGCATGGCCCGACGCTGAAGAACAGCCGACCTTCGGGGTCGACGAGCCACCACTTGCCGTCGAGCTTTTCGGTACGGAAGCTGCCGGTCGCGTTGAGTTGAGGACCGTTGGCCCACCCGCCGAACTGGTTCCATTCCATCGGGCCCTTGTCGGCAGCGAGTTGCTTCGCCTCGGCATCGCGGGCAACGTGTAGGTCTTCGACCGAACCTATCTTCCCCGGCCATTCCTTGTGACGGAACTGCCCGAAGGTGTCGAGGATGGGAAAGAACTCGGCCGGCGTCATCTTCAGCCAGGTGGGCTCAACATACCGGCCCGCCGCGAACACGTTGCTGATGACGTACTTGGCCGCGGGGGCGCTACCGCTGGAGACGAAGGGCTTGATCGTTACCACGTGTTTCGTATCGAGCCCTTTCGTGCCGGGATACAGGCCTTGCGGGAACGCGATCATGCCCGACAGCTTGATGTCCGGGTTACCACCACTTCGACTTAAGGGCACGACGATCGTGCTGCGCTGGTCGGGCTGGATGCCGGCGCGGTGGCCGATGTCCGATTCGGTGCCGTCGGGGCTTTTCGAGTCGATGCGCATGCCGAGGTCGAGGTCGCGCGAGTCGATGTTGTGGACGTCGAAGCTGACGTACTCGTACTTCGACAGATCCCACTCGCCGTTGGGCGGGTCGATATGAAAACCCGGATACCACCCACCCGCGGCGGAGGTGATCTCCACGCCCGGCCCGCTGCGCGTTTCGACCAGCCGGCCGGTGGTGCCGTTGTTCCCGGGATTGGCGACGTTGAAGCTCGCATCAAATGTGACAAGCTGCATCCGCTCGGCCTGTTCCTGACCGAACACGCCGGCAGTGATAGCGACACAGCAAACTAACGATGCCAACGCGGGCGTGAATCGAATCATCTTGTGCGAGTCTCCGGAAGACGAACTGAATGATCTGGTACGAGTACTACCCGGTGCTAGAGGGTACGTTGCGGTTGGAACTGAATCGGGCCTTTGACGGAGGTATTTCCGTCGGTACCCCGGACCGTCATCCTGAGGTACTCCGAAGGATCTCCCCCCGTACTCATTCGGGAAGAAAAGAGATCCTTCGGAGTACCTCAGGATGACGACTTGCGCGCAACACAGTTCCTGTGTCGATTTTCAATGCAATGGCTCCGCACGGGCGTCGTCATGCCCCTGTCTACGGCAACACCGACGCCAGTCGGCCGGCCGCGCGGAGCAGCGCGAGGTAGTTGGACTTCTCAGCGAACTGTTCGCTGACGAGGTTCAGCTCGGCCGACAGCAGGTTGTCCTGTTGAACGAGGCGGTCAAGGTTCGTTTCCGATCCCAGTTCGTAGCCGCGTTCGGTAAGGTCGACCGCGCGTTGGGCGGCCGTCACTTGGATCTGCAGGTCGGCGATCTTGGCGCGGTTGCCGGCGAGGTTCTGGTAGGCCTGCGTGACGTCGTCGATCACCTGCCGTTGGGCACTGCTGAGCGCAAGGCCGCTCTGGCGATAGACGCTCCAGGCACGGCGGATGTCGGCCTCGATCTGCAACGCCGAAAAGATCGGCAGGCTTGCCGAGATGCCACCGGCCCAGTTTTGGGACGACTTGGGGTCGTTGTAGAGGTAGTAGTTGAAGTTGATCGAGACCGACGGGAAGTACTGCCGGATGGCCGCCTGCACGCCGAGCCGAGCCGATTCCACCGCCCGCAGCGCCGCCAGCAGGTCGTGCCGTTGAGCGAGTGCCTCGGTCTGCCACGCGTCGAGCGCGGCTTCCTCGATGGCGGGCGGATTGAACGCATCGGTGAGCCTGCCGCGGACGGCGGCTACGCCCATCAGTCGGGCCAATGCGCTGCGTGCGTTGGCGGCATCGGTGCGGGCCTGCGTGAGCGAGACGCGCGTGCTGGCGAGTTGCGCCTGGCTCTGCGCCACATCCAACGGCCGCACGCCGCCCAGGCGCTGGCGTGCTTCCTGGTCGCGCACCTGTTCGCTGCGTAGGCGCACGCTGCTTTCGAACACCGCCGTCTGCCGTTCGAAGCGCAGCACGTCGTAGTAGGCTTGCGCGACCTGCAGCAGCACGGTCTCGCGCTGGTTCAGCAGCAGCTGCGCCCGCTGCTCGGCCGTGCGGCGAGAGGCACGCAGGTTGGAGACGTCCGCCAGCGAACCGCTGACCGAGGCGTTCAACGGCACAGTGAGGCGGTCACTGGTACCACTACCGGTGCTGCCGAAGTTGATCGCGGTGCCGCCACCGGTGTCAATCGTGCCGTCGCCGTCGAGGTCTTGCCCGGTGCCCACGCCGGGGATGATGAAGCTGCCACCGTCGCCGCTGCCCGTGCGGTGCGTCAGCGTGTATGACGGCGCCAGCGTGAGCGTCGGCAAGAACGTGCCGGCGGCGCGCATCTTGTCGGCCAAGGCTTGGACGTAGTCCTCACCGCTGGACGCGATCGCCTCGTTGTCGGCATTCGCCACCGCTAGCGCTTGTTGAAGCGAGAGCGGTTCGGTGGGCTCGTATGTGGGTCGCGTGGTAGGTTCCGGTCCATCGAGTATGGCGCGATAGCGGGCGACGTCCTTGGAATGGTCGATACAGCCGGTGGCTAGGGCGAGAGTAAGCAGAGCGGCGCATCGGCTCCCTCTCCCGGTACGCCGGGAGAGGGTTGGGGTGAGGGTGATTTTGATCGGCGAATGGCGCGGCATTGTTCGGAAGTCTCTAACAAGAATCTCTACTGCTGAAGCGTAATGGCCAATCGAAATCACCCTCACCTAGTCTCTCCCGGCGTACCGGGAGAGGTACCGGAGGCCGCCTTCGCGTCATTCGTACCTTAGCGCCTCGATCGGGTCGAGCTTCGCGGCCCGCCTCGCTGGGTAGTAGCCGAAGAAGATGCCGACGGCCAGCGAGAAGCCCAGGGCCAGCGCGATGCTGTACGGCTGGACGATTAGCTGAAACTGACTCTGCGCCGCGGTGATCACGCGCGTGGTGACCAGCGCGATCGCCATGCCCAGCGCGCCGCCGAGGAAGCTCATGACGACCGATTCGATCAAGAACTGCCGCAGGATGTCGCGCGGTCGGGCGCCGATCGCCTTTCGGATGCCGATCTCGCGCGTGCGCTCGGCGACCGTCACCAGCATAATGTTCATAATGCCGATCCCCCCCACCATGAGCGAGATGCCCGCGATGCCGCCCAGCAGCATCGACAGCACGTTGGTCACCGTCGTCATCGTGCTGATCATCTCGGCCTGGCTCTGCACCTGAAAGTCGTTCGGGTCGCCCTCCTGCAACCGGTGCCGCCGGCGAAGGATCTGCGTGGCCTGTGACTGCACGCGGTCGATCACATCTTTATTGGCAGCGCGAACGTCGATCTCGTGCAAGTGGTCGACGCCGATCAACTGCTTCATGCCGGTGGAGTACGGCACCAGGATCTGGTTGTCGGGGTTGAACCACCCTTGGTCGCCCTTGGGCTCGGTGATGCCCACCACGCGGTAGTTCACCCCTTTGATGCCGACCGATTGCCCCACCGCCCAGCCGTGGTCTTTGCCGAACAGATTCTCGGCCGTCGTGGGACCGAGGACGGCGACGCGGGCGTTGGCGTTGACGTCGGCATCGGTCAGCGTGCGGCCGACCGCCATCTTGAAGTCGCGCACGGCGAAGTAGGTGGCGCTGGTGCCGATCAGGCTCGTGCTGGTGTTCTTGTTGAAGTACTTCACCTGCGCGTTGCCGCGCACCACCGGCGCCACGTGCGTGGCATCGCCAATGGCCAGCAGCGCCAGTCCATCGTCGACCGTAAGGTTCTGGTAACTACCGCTGACCACGCCACCCGTGCCGCGCTGCGCGGGGCGCACGATCAGCAGGTTGGTGCCGAGCGACGACAGCCGCCCTACCACCGTCGCCTGCGCGCCGGCGCCCAAGGCCAATGCCGAGATGACCGACCAGACGGCGATGATGATGCCCAGCATCGCCAAAATCGACCGCAGCTTGTTGGCCGCCAGGCTTCGCAGCGCCAGGCGGACCGTCGTCCAGAACATCATGCCGTCACCCCCACCCCGGGCGCTACCGCGCCGACCAGTTCGGGTGGCGTAACGATCTTGCCGTCGCGAATGTAGATCTCGCGCGGGCAATGGCGGGCGACGGTCAGGTCATGCGTGACGATGAGGATCGTACGGCCCTGCGCGTTCAGCTGCTTGAACAGCGACAGCACCTCTTCACCGGTGCGCGTGTCGAGCGCGCCGGTCGGTTCATCGGCCAGGATGATCGCCGGGTCGTTCACCAGCGCCCGCGCGATGGCCACGCGCTGCCGTTGACCGCCGCTAAGCTGGTTCGGTTCGTGATGCATGCGGTCGGCCAATCCCACGATCTCCAGCGCCGCTTCCGCCTTGTCGCGCGCACCCTGCCCGCCGGCGTACTGGATCGGCAGTTCGACGTTCTCCAGCGCCGTCATGCGCGGCAGCAGATTGAACGTTTGGAAAACGAACCCGATCTGCCGATTCCGCACGCGCGCCAGTTCGTCTGGCGACAGCTCCGACACGTCCTCCCCCGCCAGCACGTAACGCCCTTCATCCGGCCGATCCAGACAGCCCAGGATGTTCATCAGCGTGCTCTTGCCCGACCCGCTGGGCCCGCGAATCGCGACCATCTCACCGGCCGCCACGTGCAGCGACACGTCGTCGAGCGCGTGCACGATCTGCCCGCCGAGCTCGTAGGACTTGATGAGATGTTCGGCTTCAATCATGGGTCTTCCGGTCCCCTCTCCCGGTACTCCGGGGGAGGGTTAGGGTGGGGGCGATTCGTTGTAACGAGGACCGCCACCCACTCACATGCAAGATTCGCGAGCCTCAGGACTCGTCATCCTGAGGTACTCCGAAGGATCTCCCACCGTATTCACCCGGGAAGAAGGAGATCCTTCGGAGTACCTCAGGATGACGAGCAGCCCGAAACAGTGGCCGTATCACTGCGGCTTACCGCCGCCCGCATTGCGCCAGATGCTCGGCACCTCGCTCTCGCTCACACGAATCTTCTCGCCGGCGGCCAAGCCACTGGTGATCTCGTAGGTGTCGATACCTTCCACGCCCACGACTACCTCGCGTTCGCTGCCGTCCTCCATCGTCACGTACGCCTTGCCGCCACGGAGCGCCACCGCGTTGGTGGGCACGGCCACCACGTCATTGCGGTCTTTCTGAATGATCGTGACGTTGCCCGTCATTGCCGGCTTCAACAGGTCCTTGGCGGCGTCCAGCACCTCGACCTTCGCTTCGAACGTGACGACGTTCGACTCGTTCACACCCTTCACCGCCACGCGCACGACCTTTCCCTCGAACACGCGGCCCGGGAAGCTGTCGACCGTGATGCGGGCGGGCTGGTCGACGCGCACGCCACCGATGTCGCTCTCGTCGACCGTCGCCATCACGAACACGCGCGACAGATCGGCCAGCGTGAGGATCGTCGTGCCGCCGTTTACCGCGTTGGTGCCACTGGCGACGATCGTGCCCAGCTGCACCTGAAGGTCGGAAACGGTGCCGTCCATCGGCGAGTAGACCGTCGTGTACGCCAGCTGCTGCTTCTGCGTGTCCAGTGCGATCTGGCTGGTCAACAGTTCCGCCTCGGCCATCGCGACGGCCTGGCGTTGATACTCCAGATCGATCTCCTGCTGCTTCAGTTCCTCGATCGCCACCTCGGCGGCGCGCTGCTCGGCCAGCGCGGCGGCGGCGTCGGTCTGGGCGGTCTCCAGGTCCTGCTGCGAGCCCAGCTCGGCCGTCACCAATTGCGCCTGACGATCCGCCTTCGCCTTGGCGTTGGCGGCCCGCACCTTCGCTGATGCCAGCGCCGCCTCGTTGCGCATGCGCGTGGTGGCGAGCGCAAGTTCAGACTTGCGCAGGTTCGACTGCGCCTGCGCCAGCCGTGCCTTCGCCTGCGACAGCGCTGCCTCGGCCGATCGCACGGCCAGCTCTTCGTCCGTCGGATCCAACTGGCACAGCAGGTCCCCCTTCTTCACGGTCTCGCTCACGTCGAACGGCAGCTTGATGATCTCGCCACTGGCGCGGCACTTGATGTCCACCTCAAGGTTTGCCTCCACCTTGCCGGAGGACTCGACGCTCTGCTGCACGTCGCTTAGCGCCACCTCGACCACGCGCCCCGTCGGTTGCGCCGCCAGTGCCGCAGCCGCCCGCTTGCGGTACTGCCACCAGCCGACCGCCGCAATCACCAGCACCGCGATCGTCGCAACAATGACCCACTTCCGCCGGTTGCCTTTGGACTTGGCCGCGCCCGCTTTACGCGGCGTCGCTCCCCGCGCCGGTGGGGCGCTGGAGGGTGGCGTTGCCAAGGGTGGCTGTGCTGGGTCCGCCGGGCCGGCGGGCGGGTTCGTAAGCGTGGGCATCTACCTGATTATTGGTGCCCAACCGGCCGGCGACAAATCGAAATCGTTCGGGGGAATTCCTCGCGTCCCCCGTTTAGCCGCGGGCTTGCCCGCGATGGATTGCCATCCAACCGCGGGCAAGCCCGCGGCTAAACGGCGCTATGGTTGAGGGTGACACGCGATAGCAGCCTACCGCCGGGCGATGCGGTAGATCACACCGTTCGTATCATCGGAAATCAGGATCGCGCCGTCCTTGGCGATCGTCAGCCCGGCCAGGCGGGCGAAGTGGGCCTTGCCGTCCTCGATCAGCCAGCCGGTAACGAACGGTTCGAGCGCGGTGGGTTGGCCACTGTCGTCGAAGCGGATGCGTGCGACGCTGTAGCCAACTGGGTCACCCCGGTTCCACGAACCGCGCATGGGAATGAAGGCGTCACCGTTGTAGTCGGCGCCGAGCCCGTCACCGGCTTGGAACGCCATCTGCATCGGGGCGGCGTGGGCCTTGTAGGTGAGCACCGCGGGTTCGGTCTGCTGCGCGTAGGCCTGGCGCGACAGGCCGCGCGGCGGATCACCATCGGTGATGGGGTCGACCACGCGATCGCCGTATACGAACGGCCATCCATAGTCTTTGCCCTCCTGCAGCCGGTTGAGTTCCTCGGGCGGAACCGTGTCACCGCGCCAGTCGCTGCCGTGGTCCATGCCCCACATCTGGCCGGTCTGCGGATGCCAGCCGAAGCCGATCGTGTTGCGCAGCCCGCGCGCGAAGATCTCTCGGCCGGTGCCGTCGGGGTTCAGTCGCAGGATCGTCGCGTGTTCGGGATTCTTCTCCGGCTCGGCGTTGCTGCTGCTGCCGACCGACAGGTACAGCTTCCCGTCCGAACCGAACTTCATCGTGCGATTACCGTGCCGGCCGGCCTCGGGTAGATCGTCGAGCAGCAGCTTTGGGTCGCCCACCGTGCCGTCGGCTTTCATCGGCGCGGCCCATAGCTTCGTGGGCGACGCGAGGTACATCTTGCCGTCGTGCAGCGTGATGCCGTGGACGTCCTTCAGCCCACTCACCACCGTGCGCGGCTCGTCGGCGACACCGTCCCCATTGCCGTCGCGCAGCGCGAGCACGTCGCCGTTCTTTCGGCGGGTGACGTAGACCGTGCCATCGTCGGCCGTCGTCAGCATGCGCGGCTCGCCGTCCAGCTTCGCGAAGACGTTGACCTTCAGGCCGTCGGGCACCTTCAGCTGTTCCATCCGTTCCTGGCTGAAGTCCCTCCGGGCCGGCTGGAACGCCACTCCCTTACCATCGGCGGGCTTGTCGAGCGAACGGCATGCGCTGGCGACGATCGGCAACGCGATGAGGACGATGCAAGTGAAGGTCAGGCGGCTGCGGGACATAATTTCTCCATTCGAAGACGCATGCCACCTTCGCGGCTTTCTTGTTCCCTGTGAACCCCGAAAGATTTGAGCCTGTCCGCCAAATCAACTTTAGCCATCGATCAAATCGCCCATTCCGACTTTGGATTGGCCGACGTCTAATGCACGGATGAGCACGTTGAACGACAAGGAGACCCGCGAACCCGAAGTGACGACCGCGGCGGCGACGAAGCGGGTGGCGATCGTGCTGGCGTGGGCGTTCGTGACGCTCGTCGCGCTGTGGTTCTTCCCGGCGGTGAAGATGCTGCTGCTGGGCATCCTGGCAGCGGCCAGCGTCGCGGCGCTGCTGCACCCGCTGGCCGACCGGTTGCCCGTGCGCCGTGGGCTGGCGGCCCTCATCGTCGGGCTGGCATTTGTGGTCACGGCGGCGGGCGCGATGGGGACCATCGGGTGGCTGCTGGCGGGCCCGATCAAGCGCGAGGCGCAGAACTGGCCACAGACGCGCGAGCAGATCAACCAACACCTGGACAACTGGAGCGATCGCCTGAACCTCGATCAACCGCTCACGACCGACTTGCTGATCCGCCGGGCCGCCAGCTATATGGGCAGTGGCGACATGGCGGCGAGCATGGCCGATATCCTGCTGAAGGTGCTGATCGCGCTGGCGTTCATCTTCATCGGCTCGATCTACTTCCTGGCCGACCGCCACGACCGCCTGATCAACCCCGTGCTCCCCATGCTGCCCAAGCCGCGCCGCGCGCAGTTGTGCGACGCGGCCGCCGATTTGGGGCCGAAGCTGCGCTGGTGGTTGCTCGGGCTGCTGGTCAGCATGTCGCTGGTGGGCTTGGTGTCGGGCATCGGCTACACGATCGCCGGGCTGAAGTTCGCGCTGCCGTTGGCCTGCTTGTCAGCCGTGGCGGAAATCGTGCCGGTCATCGGGCCGTTGATCGCGTTCCTGGTGGCGTTGCTGTTCGCGTCGACCCAGGGCGCGACGCAGGTGGGCGGCGCCGTGGCGGTGTGGGGTGTGGTGCAGACGCTGGAGTCGTACGTGATCCTGCCGCTGGTGATGAAGCGCGCCGTGAAGATGCCGGCGATCGTGACGCTGTTCACGGTGATCTTCTGGAGCGAGGTATTCGGCCCCGCCGGGCTATTCATGGCGATCCCACTCAACCTGCTGATCTGGAGCCTGGTCGACCACATGATCATCCGCCCCCGCAAAGCCGCCGAGGCCCGCGCGGGCACATCGGCCAGCCCCGCGACGTGACGCCTCTTCTGTAGGACAGGCATTCCTGCCTGTCTCTCCCCCCGGTCTATCTCTCCCCCCGTATTCCCTCTTCTGTGGCACAGGCATTCTTGCCTGTGTCTCTTCTACCTTTGCCATTCTTGGTGGGACGGACATTCTTGCCTGTCTCTCTTGCGCACCAAAAGCGAACGCGAAGGTCGCGAAGGGCAGACGCGAAGGACCACGAAGAAATCGGCGAGCTTCGCGGCGGCGGTCTGGGTAAGGCAAGACGCGATTTCGTGCACCATTATGCATCATTCTGCACCATCGGGTGGTCGAGCCAGTCGCCGGTAAGGCTCGTCACGTCCCATATTCAGTTGTCAAAGATCACGCTATCCATCTTTACGCTCGCGCTGCGCGATTGAGGTGGAAGGAGCGCAACGCGCGGCGCATTTCTTCGCGGCTTCCTTCGCGCCTTCGCGCCTTCGCGTTCTCTTCGTTCTTACCAAGCAGTAGCAGAGAGACAGACAAGAATGTCCGTCCCACCCAATGCAAAGACAGAAGAGAGAATACGGGGGGAGAGACAGGCAGGAATGCCTGTCCTACAGAAGAGCGGCGCGCACGGAGCGGCTAGCGGGCAGTTGCTACTCTTCGACCGCCCAGACTTCCATCGTCTTCAGCGCCTTGTTCGGGCTGACGTGCAGCGACGTCGCGGGCACCCCGTCGCGGTTGGGCACGGTCGAGAAGAGCAGCCATCGGCCCCACGCGCGGCTGAGCTTGCGTTGGTCGTCTTCTATGATGGAAACGGACTTACCCTCGTGGGCAGCGTCGATCTGCAATTCGAAGTTCTCCATCACGGGGCCCGTCTGCATCAGGCGCACCGCAGCGATAGAGACCGGCTTGTCCCACGTCAGGTCCTTGATCTCGCCGGTGTAGATCCGCTTCACGTTTGGCGACGGTTGCGGCGCGCCGGGCAAGCCGATCATGGGCGTGGTCAACCAGGCCGTGTCGCCGTCGCGATACAGCACCGCGCCGCTATCGGCCGGCACGGTGGCGCCCGCGGGCACGCCGGTCATGCGCAACGTGAGACGGCTGCCGGGCAAATCGTCGGGCAGGGTGACGGTGACGCTGCCGGCGTCCACGTCGACCTTCGCGGCCTTGCGGGCGGCGACGTAGTCGAAGATGTCGCCGGTGGGCGCGACCCACACGTCGTCCTTGCCGCCGCTGCCGTAGGTGTTGGCGATCGTCGACAGGCGCGTGTGCCAGCGCTTGTAGGCGTCGGATTCCTTGTCCGCGTCAATGCCGTGCGTGAAATCGATGTGGGCCGAGCCGTCCTTCGGGCCGTCCTTGGGAAACTGGTGCATCGGCTCGCCCTTGCCGTTCGATTCCCACGGCTTGGTGTCGAGGTACGTGCGGCCAAGGTCCAGCGGGTCCAGCTTGGCGTCGTACACGTCCTGCGGAAACTTCGTGCCCACGCGACTGCCGGAGCGCAGGCCGAACTCGTTCAAGTGGCTTCGGTAGTCGGTATAGCCGTTGGGATAGACGAAGTGCGTCGGCGCCCGGCCGTCGCCCACTTCCGTCGCGAAGACGGTCTGGCTCCAGAACAGGTCGTTCCGAAACTGCTCGGGCGTCAAAATCTCCGGCGGCGTGCCCCACGACCGGCCCGCATGAAAATAGCTGTGACTGATGATGCCCCACCCCTGATCGCGCAGCGTGCGCACCTCGTCCCACGTCAATCCGGTCGAGTTCCCCGTCCCCGTCGACGACACAATCAATGCCGCCCCACCCACGAACGGCCGCGACTTCCCGCCACTAACCCCCGGCGGCGCATCGGTGTAACTAAACTCCGCCAACAACGGCTGAACAACGGTGGCCGTGCCCTTGGGACCGTCGTCGATCTCCAACGCGTACGCCCAGCGCTTGCCGTATTGGAATGGTGCGACCTCCACCTGCGGCGCGACCGCATTTGTGGCGGGCGTCCACTTCCAGGTCCATTCAGCCGATACGACACGATCAGGCATACTTAGCAGTGCAGCAACAGCACTCGCTGTCGTGATAATCGAGCGGAACAGCATCGAAGGTGTCCTTGGAAATCATTCCGCCGCAACAATTCTGCACACTGTGATTTGATCGATGCGTGGAGAAAGCAAAATAAAGCTGTCGCCCTGTTCGAGTAATCACGTATGAGGTGGTTGTCACGCTCATCAATTCATCGAAGGCTGCGAGGCCGGCCCGCTACTCTCGAACGGCGAACTTATCGCCATTGGTGTCACCTCTGATTGCGTGAAAGGGGCTTCTTGCATTCGTCATAGCATCTTCAGGGCCTGCATAGTTCCGGCTTCGAAGTACGGTGACGTGGCCGTCCACGAAAAGCGTTGGACGCCCTGACTTCACGCCGTGAAAACTCTCGATGTTCAGTTTGTTCGTCCAAGCTCCTCCCGTTAAACGCATTGAACACCACTGCATCGGCATTTGCGTCTGCACTGAGCGGTAAACACTCGGCTTCCAACGATTTACAGCGTTAGCGGCAGGAAGAGTGGGACTCGAGTCAAGGTCAACGTAATGCTTGCTTTCACGTTCCTGATAGTACAGTCCCGCGTATGTGTTCTTGTCAACCGTAGTATCATTGTACGAGTACTGGTAACCGTTGGCGTGAATTCCCCTGCCCGTTGACCCACCGGACGCTGGGCAGAGCCAAATGCCACCTACAACGCTCTTGGCTGCGTTAGCGCTCGACCATTGCTTTTGCTTGCCCGTGTACTTCGATAGCCACATCTCAAGCGCGAAGCCTTCGCACATGCGGGCGGTCTCGCCAACGATGCTGGTACCCGAGTGCGTGGTACTTGCGTTCACCATAAACACTGGCCACCAGTCCCTGTTCTCGGTCGAGTACATGGTATATGCGAGGCCTATCTGACGCAGGTTACTAGAGCACGCCACCAGTTGTGCCGCTCGACGCGCCTTGTTCAGCGAGGGGAGCAGGATGCTGATCAGGACGGCAATAATGCCGATGACGACGAGCAACTCAACAAGCGTGAATGCACCATGTCGGCGGCCAGAATTAGGTGAACGTGTGAACATGACCATGCCTTCCTACGTGGCGACCATTAATCGAGACGCGATAGTGCGATGTTAATGCCGCTGTCTGTCGAGGCGAGTAAGCAGCAATATAGCTCTTACGAAGGCGAACTGGCGGCACATGCCGCCAGTTCGGTGTTTGACGAGTACCATAGCACCAATGGCTGCCTACTCACGCGCTCATGAGTAACAGAGGCGCGATTAGTTTTCCTTTACCGCGAAGCGATTGCCACCACCAAAGAAGGTGCCGCCGTTTGCTCCCGGATGACTGATTTCATAATACGAATGAACCGTGGGAGAGGCGTTGCTAGACATGATGTGTTGAGAATCGCCCTTATAAAATCTATTGTTCAGGACGCCAGCGTGGCCATCCATGAAAACGGTTGGTCGACCCCCGGGGAAGTGCCAACTGCGCGTGTTGTAGCCATCCGTTCCTGGCGCACCCCGGGTCGAACACCATTGTATAGGAAACTGTGTTTGCATTTTCCGATAATGCATAGGCCTCCACGACCCGGCGATCGACGGATTCGTATCGGGGAGACCACCGTTTAGCCGGAAACGGCTGTCGGCTCGGAAATGATACCACAGGCCGCCATAGGCATTGACCTCGCGGTAATGGCCCGAATCGCCTGTGTAATGCTTGTTTCGGCCATTTGTAGTCGTTGTCGTTATCGGAGAAGAGGGGCAAATCCAGATCCCGCCCGCAACGACCTGGTCGGCAGCGACGTCAGTCCATTCGAGACGCTTCCCCGTATAGGGCGACAACATCATTTCCAGATGGTACTTCTCGTGCGTGAAAATGCTGTTACCCTCGCTGTTGTACTTGATCGGCCACCACCCCTTGTTGTCTTGCGCGTACTGCATGAACCCCATGCCGATCAGACGCAGGTTGCTCAGGCAGGCCACCTGCTGGGCGGCCCGGCGGGCCTTGTTCAGCGAGGGCAGCAGGATGCTGATCAGCAAAGCGATAATGCCGATGACGACCAGCAGTTCAACGAGCGTAAAGGCGCGGCGCCCGTTCGTACGACCCTTGAGTGACGCGAACATTTCGACCTCCTGAGCGAGGGCTCCCAAAACGTGTGGGGAGCACAACGCGACCCGTTGAAAACATGACAGACAAATGGACGGCTACACGCCCCGCGCTATCGCGATGGCGAAACAACAGCAGTGGTCGGCGGCGTCACCGACGCCACCGATTCACGTTCGATCAGACGATTACTTAGAATGACGTGCGAAGGGCCCTGCTTTTCCGAGACCTGCTTCAGCAGGACCTCCAGCGAGCGCTCGGCCAGCTCCATCATGGGTTGGGCGATGGCGGTCAGCGGCGGCGCGAGGAACTGCGACACGCGGTCCGATTCCATGCCCAACAGCGAGATGTCCTGCGGCACGCGCACCTGCAACACTTGTTGCAGGATGTACATCGCTTCCATGCCCATGCTCTCGTTGGCCACGAAAAGGGCCGTGGGCTTTGCTACCGTCGCCAAGCGGCGAAGCAGGCCGTACATGGGCTGGTGGTCGGTGAACGAGACCGTGTCGCTGTCGACCGGCAGGCCCAGTTCCTGCAGGCGGCTGACGAAGCCTTCGTACCGCTGCAGTGTGCCCCAGTTGCTGCGTTCCTCGCAGATCATCGCGATGCGGCGATGGCCGCGGCTGGCGAAGTAGTCGGCGGCCATCTCGCCGTGCTGGCGGTGGTCGCTGGCGACGGAGGAGAACTCTGACTCGTCCATGCGGTTGAGCGTGACGACCGGCACGCCGCGCAAACCGCGCAGCAGTTCGATCGTGGCGTCGTCCCACGCCATCGCGACCACGCCGTCGATCAGGCGCGCGTCCAGGCGGTCGAGGTTGTGTTCGGTGACGAGTTCGACGGCGACGTCGTGCTTGGAGATCGTCTCGATGATGCAGCTGAGCAGGTTCGGCACGAACCCGCCGAAGGTGGTGAAACGATGGCGATCGATGACGATCGCGACGGTCAGCTGCCGCGCCGTCATACGCGGGCGAAAGCCCGACTTCTTCGCCGACGCCAGCACGCGTTTGCGCGTGGCCTCCCCGATGCCACCGCGCTGATTCAAGACGCGGCTGACGGTGCTGGCGGACACGCCAAGCGTGTCCGCCAAGTCGTAGATGGATGGTGACGATCGAGCGGCCATGTTTTACTTCTCAACAACTGCAGAAATGAGCAAAACGCAATTGTTGCGTAAGCATACAACAGTTTCGGCCCAAGTCAAAAGGAAAAGCCTGCTTACGGCGGCTGGAACGGCAAGATCACGCAACTTCTGTAAGTGATGCGGGCGTCCGTGTTTCCCGCTGTCTTTGCGGGCGCGGAAGCGTGCATTCACACCCGCCTCACGACCGATAAACCGCAGTTTCGGTTACGAGCAGGGGTTTTCCCTCGGCGAGGATGTCTGTTATCACGGCGTAGCCCGCTACTTTATGAAGTGGAGGCAGGCGCGCCATTTATCGCGATCCTGCATCACCTCGGGACTCCTCGCGCAAGCAATATCCAATGCGAGTGCAATTGTTGCGTCATGCGATTTTTGAGACGATGATGGCACGTCGAACGCTTGATCCTGGAAGCCACGGAATGGGCACCTTCCATGATGGAGTCTGCCGTTAGTTCACATGTTCCCTCAGCGCGTGGCGTCTCTCGCGCAACCTGGTGAGTCGGTCACACGTCGAACATCAACACGTACTTCCGAGGAACCCGCTATGGCCTCTGATGGCAACCCGTATTACACCCGCACCGCGTTGGTCGTACCGAGCGTGTTCGAACGGCTTAAGGAACGCGTGCGTGCGGGGGAAATCACGCCCGCGAGTTCGGCGGCGTATCGACAGTTGCTGGCCGACGCGGAGTCGTTGTTGCCGGCGCCGTTGCTATCGGTGACGCAGAAGCAGCACGTCCCACCTTCCGGCGACAAGCGCGACTACTTCAGCCTCAGCGTCTACTACTGGCCCGACCCTAACTCCCCCACCGGTCTGCCCTACGTGCCGCGCGACGGCATGATCAACCCTGAGGTCGACGACTACGACCGCCCGCACCTGGCGCTCGTGTGCACGTCGGTCGACACGCTCGCCACCGCCTACGCGCTCGGCCGCGACGAGCGCTTCGCGGCCAAGGCCGCCGCCATGCTGCGCACGTGGTTCGTCGACGAGCAGACGCGCATGAACCCGAACATGCTGTTCGCGCAGTACATCCCCGGCGAGAACGTCACCACGCCGTGGAAGGACTATCCGGCGCGCTTCGTGCCTGGCACCGGTGGCCGTAAGGGCATCTGGGTGTCGTTCGGCGGCGTGATCGAGGACCACCCGCTCATCACGCTCACCGATTCCATTCGCATGCTGCGCGGCTCAGCCGCCTGGACGATCGCCGACGACGAGGCCGTTCGCCACTGGTACCGCGCCTACGCCGACTGGCTGCTCACGCATCAGCACGGGCTCGACGAGGCCGGCTGTCGCAACAACCACGCGTCGTGGTACTGGGCCGGCATCGCCGCGTTCCTGCAGTTCGTGGGTGACGACGACCGCGTTAGGCAGTACAGCGAGACCTACTGGCCACCGCGTTTGCAGATCCAGATCGAGCCCGACGGTAGCCAGCCGGAAGAGCTCTGCCGGGCGATCTCCAAGAGCTACACGGCGTTCACGATCTGCTCGTTCACCAACTGGGCCATCGCTGCCAGCGCGTGCGGTTTCGACGCGTGGGCGTACGCCACGCCCGATGGCCGTTCGGTGGGCAAGGCGATCGACTGGATGCTCCCCTACCTCACCGGGCAGGCGCAGTGGACGTGGAGGCAGGTGAAGCCGTTCGATGACGAATCGATCATCCCCCCGCTGGTTGCCGCTGCCGAAGGCTTGAATCGACCGGTGTACCGCGAGGTGGCGTCGGGGCTGAAGGCTGGGGCGTTCGAGGGTCGCACGCGGCTGCTCTTCGGCCTGTGACCTCCGGCCGTGGCACTGACGGGGCGCACGGGGCGCCCATTCTACGTGGGGAGCGACTGCCCGCATCGCTTGCAGAATTGCGCGTCGGCATCGTGGTTCCGCAGGCCGCAGCTGGGACACACGGCGCCGCGTGGGCCGCGGCGGTCCTGGGCAACTAGTTCGGCGGTCACGATGCCGGTCGGCACAGCGATGATGCCGTAGCCGGTCAGCATCAGCGCCGACGCCAGCAGCCGGCCCAGCGGTGTCACCGGGGCGATGTCGCCGTACCCCACGGTGGTCAGGGTCACGATCGCCCAATAGCAGCTAAGGGGGATGCTGGTGAACCCGCTATCGGGCCCTTCGATCAGGTACATCGCCGCCCCGACGATCAGCACGATCATCGCGACGCTGAAGATGAAGACGGTGATCTTCCGCCGGCTGGCGCGCATCGCCATGGCCAGCGAGTTGGCTTCGCCGGTGTAGTGAGCGAGCTTCAGCACGCGGAACACACGCAGCAAGCGCAGCGCGCGGATGACGATCAGCGACTGCGCCCCCGGAAACAGCAGGCTGACGAAGGTCGGCAAGATCGCCAGCAGATCGACAATGCCGTAAAAGCTCACCGCGTACCGCAGCGGCCGCTTGACGCAGGCGAGGCGCAGCACGTACTCGATCGTGAACAAGATCGTGAACGTCCACTCGATCGCCAGCAGCGTGTGACCGTGCCGCTCGTGGAGCGATGGCACGCTCTCCAGCAGCACCGCCAGCACGCTGAAGCAGATCATCACCAGCAGCACGACGTCGAACGCCTTGCGGGCCGGTCGATCGTGCAGAAAAATGATGTTGAACATCGCCTGCTGGACCTTCCCGTCGGCCGGCGATACGTCGATTTCTGGCTTCATCGCCTGCGACTATAACGGGAAAGAGGTCGCTGCAGCGACGAACATGGCGGGATGCGGCTCTGTGAAAAGATGGTTGAACGCCAAGACGCCAAGGACGCCAAGCGAAGAAACGCCAAGAAGATCCTCCGTTCTCCTGTTTTCTACCTTGGCGTCATTGGCGTCTTAGCGCGCAACAACGAATGTTTTCCACAGAGCCGCGGGATGCCCATGCCACGATCGGAAGCACATTGCCTTAAACAAAGCGGCCCCCGCATATCGGGGGCCGCTTTGCTTGGTTGAAGAAAACGTCACCCGAAACTGCTCGGGCGAAGCTTGGGTTACTCGTCTTCGACGATCGTCTCGCGCACGACCTCTTCGATGCTCGTCACGCCGTCGTAGATCGCCATCAGACCGCTTTGGCGCAGCGTGCGCATCCCGCGGGCCTTGGAGGCCTGGCGCAGCACCTGGGTGCTGGCCTTGTTGATGATCATGTCCTTCATGTCATCGTCGAGCATCATGATCTCGTACAGCCCCTGCCGGCCGCGGTAGCCGGTGTTGTTGCAGCTGTCACAGCCCTTGCCGTAGTAGAACGTGCGGCCCTCGACGTCCTCCGGACGCAGTTCCAGCTCCATCAGCTGTTCGAGGCCGGGCGTGTACTCGGTCTTGCAGTTGCTGCAGATCTTGCGGACCAGTCGCTGCGCGACCACGCCTTCGATGGCGGCCGTTACCAGGAACGGTTCGAGCCCAAGGTCCAACAGACGGGCGATGCTGCTCGGCGCGTCGTTCGTGTGCAGCGTGCTGAAGACCAAGTGACCGGTCAGCGATGCCTCGACGGCGATCTTGGCGGTCTCGTGGTCGCGAATTTCACCGACCAGGATCACGTCCGGGTCTTGACGCAGCATCGAACGCAGGATGCGCCCGAACGTCAGTTCGATTTCAGGCTTGATCTGGCACTGCACGATGCCGTCGATGTCGTATTCGACCGGGTCCTCAGCGGTGATCAGCTTGCTGCTGGGGTCGTTCAATTCGCGCAGCGCCGAGTAGAGCGTGGTCGTCTTACCGCTACCGGTCGGCCCGGTCACGATACAGACGCCGTTGGGCTTGTGAATGAGCTGGCGGACGGCCTGCAGATCGTCCTCGCGCATGCCGAGCTTGTCGAGGTCGAGGTTGACGTTGCCGCGGTCGAGAACGCGCATGACGACCGATTCACCGAACATGGTCGGCAGCACGCTCACGCGAAGGTCGATCGGCTGGTTGTTCACGTTCAGTTCGATACGGCCGTCCTGCGGCATGCGCCGTTCGGCGATGTCGAGGTTGGCCATAACCTTGATACGGCTGCTGATGGCCGGTGCGATGTGCGCCGGTGGCGGCATCATCTCGTACAGCACGCCGTCGATGCGGTAACGCATCTTGAACTCGGTCTCGAACGGTTCGAAGTGGATGTCCGATGCCTTGTCCTTGATCGCCTGAAGCAGCACGAGGTTGATCAGCTTGCGGACCGGGTTGCTGTCGGCGGCCTCCTTGATGCTGTCGAGGTCGATCGACTCGCCCTTGCGGCCCTTCAGGTCGGCCAAGGCCTCGTCGTTCTGCATTTCGCCAAGGATCTGCCCGAGGTCTTCGGCGGCGGCCTTGTAGTGCTTGCCGATCAGGCGCTCGATCGCGTCCTCGTCGGCCATCACGGCCTTCACGCTGTAGCCCATCAGGCTGCGCAGGTCGTCGAGCGCGCGGAAGTTCTCGTGGCTGGCCATCGCGACGGTCAGCTTCTTCGTGACCGGGTCGAACTCGAGCGGCAACACCTTGTTGGTGGTGGCGATCTGGGCAGGCACGGCGGCGATCGTCTTCGGATCGATGTTGCGCCCTTCCAGGTTCACCAGCTCGTAGCCCTTCTGGGCGGCCAGAGCGATGTTGAGGTCGGATTCCTTGATGTAGCCCAGACCGACCAGGATGCTGCCCAGCACGCCCTTCTGGCGGCGTTGGATGTCGAGCGCTTCGACGACCTGATCGCGGGTGATCTTGCCCATCTTTGTCAGCACGCGACCGATGGGCCGGCCCTGCAGCTGATCGATCGGCGGCATTTGTCCCGGCGCCAGCGGCGGGGTCGCAGGCGCGGGCGACGCAGCGCCCGCAGGGGGCCTTGCAGCACCGGGAACGGGCGAGACGGGGACCGGCCCGCGGCCACCACCATTGGCGCCACCCATGCCCGCGGGCGCGGCCGGTGGGCGGGCGCCGCCCGATCCACCGGACGACGGCATCGACGGCGCACGGGCACCGGTCGACGCGCCACTGGGGGCGGGCATCGACGGCGCTCGGGCACCGGCCGACGCGCCGCTGGAAGTCGGCATCGAGGGCGCCCGCGCGCCGCTATTGGCGCCGTTCGACCCATTGCTGCCTGGCGGACGGGCACCCTGCGTCGGTGCGGCGGTCGCCTTGGCGGCGCCGGCGTGGCCGCGGTCGGCGGGCTGGCCACCCATGTTCGGTGGCGCGCTGGCGCCGACGGTCGGCGCAACGGGCGTCGTCACGTTCGGCTTCTGCGCCGGCATGCCCGGCCCGGCCGCCCCTGCTGGACGGGCGGTGGACGTGACGGGCGCTGGCGTGGCGGGCTGCGATGGTGCTCGTGACATAAGGTGCATCCTCTCCGGGAAGTCGGAAGGGCCAAGTGCGAGGGCGGAAGGATGAGGAGCGAGCCTCCATCCTTCACATGCGTCGCGACTTCACCGCGTCAGACTTCGAACAACTCAATCTCCTGTCGGGATCGGCCTTGAGTGACCATCCCGTATCTTGTCCCCTTCCAATTCCACTTCCACCTTCCGCGTTCCCCCGTCGGCCTTCCAATTACTTCTTCGCCGCCGCCGCCTGCATACGGGCGCGGTTGGCGGCGATTTGCGCCTGGCGTTCGGCCTCGCTTTGTGCCCCACCGGCGCCGCCACCACCGCCCGGCTTGGGGGCAGCAGGGTTGCCGTCGCCGTCTCCCTCGCCGGCCTCGGGGAACTCTTCGTCCTTATCGGTCATGAAGCCGTTGCGCTGCATCTTGTCGACCATGGCGCCGGGGTTACGGCTCTTGTCGATCGCCTCTTCAGCGCTGATCTTGCCGAGCGTGAAGTTCATCCAGAGGTTGTCGTCCAGCAGCTGCATGCCGAACTTCTTGCCGGTCTGGATTTCCGAGTCGATGCGGAACGTCTTGCTTTCGCGGATCAGGTTTTGGATGCCCGGCGTCACGTACATGAACTCGTACGCCGCGATCATGCCGTCGGTGTCGGCCCGGGGGCAGAGGCACTGCGACAGCACGGCGATCAGATTGCCGGCCAACTGCACGCGAACCTGTTCCTGCTGGTCGGTCGGGAACGCGTCGATGATGCGGCTGATCGTGCTGGCCGCACCGTTCGTGTGCAGCGTGCCGAACACCAAGTGGCCCGTTTCGGCGGCGCTGACGGCGGCGCCGATCGTGATCGTGTCGCGCATCTCACCGACCAGAATTACGTCCGGGTCCTGTCGCAGCGCGCGGCGCAACCCTTCGGCGAAGCTCGGCACGTCGGTGCCGACCTCACGCTGCACGACGACGCTCTTCTTGTGCGGGTGGTAGTACTCGATCGGGTCCTCCATCGTGATGATGTGCCGATCGAAGTTCTCGTTGATGTAGTTGATCATCGACGCCAGCGTCGTCGTCTTGCCCGACCCCGTCGGCCCGGTCACAAGAAAGATGCCGCGCGGACGGCGGCAGATCTGCTCGGCCATCTTCGGCAGGCCGATCTGCTCGAACGTCAGCAGCGTGTTGGGGATGCGCCGCAGCACCATGCTGGTCAGCCCCTTCTGCTTGAAGATGCTAACGCGGAACCGCGCCTCGGTGCCGTAGGCGAACCCGAAGTCGCCGGAGCCGGTTTCCTCGAACTCCTGCTGAATGCGGTCAGGCGTGATCGACTTCATCAACGCCGTCGTGTCTTCCGGTTCCAGCACCTTCGTCTGCAGCTCGCGCATGTGACCATGCAGGCGCAGCACGGGTGGCTTGCCTACCGCAAGGTGCAAGTCAGAAGCCTTGCGCTTCACGGTCGTCTCGAGCAATCGATCAATCTGAATCGTGGCCATTAGTTATGTGTCCGTTGTCCGTGGTCCGTTGTCAGTTGCTTCAGAAAGTCATCGCCCGCCGGCCTGTTGCACCGCGGGCATGAGGTCGTTTAGCTCTTCGATGCGCAGCATTCGGATATCGCGCACCGACGCGGCAAACCAGGGGAGCTTGGCCGAGACATCGATCACCGCCAAGACGCAGGTGACGGCGTTGATGTTCTCGCCACCAAAGTACATGCTGCCCTGCTGCCACGTGAAGCCATGTGCCATCAACACCTTACGGATCTCGACGTACGCGTTGTTGTACGGGTCGCCGTAGTTGTGCCGCAACGACTCAATGTCCATATCGAACGCGACCGCATACATGGGCTTATCTTTCTGAATCGAGATGCCGTTGGGCGCGATGCTGCGCGTTGGTCCCAGTTCTGCGAGCTTCATAGTACGTCCTTGTAGACGACATCGTCCCTATCCATTGCCCCAATCCAATCCGCTTACACCGATGCCGGATCGGTCAGCAGGCCTTCGACCTGCGCGACCTTCACGATTTCCTCGGCCGTCGTCACGCCCGCCAGGATCTTCAGCTTGCCGTCCTGCAGCAGCGTTTTCATGCCACTGGCGATGGCGGCCTTGCGGATCTTGTTGCTGGGGGCGCGGTCGAACGCAAGCGTGCGCAGCTCGTTGTTCATCTGCATCATCTCGAAGATGCCCTGCCGCCCGCGGAAGCCGATGCCGCCGCAGAAGTCGCAGCCCTTGGGCTTGTAGATCGTCTTGCCCTGGCGGTCCTTGTCGGTAATGCCCGCCAGCTTCAGCCACATGGGGTCGGGGTCGTTGTCCGGGGCCTTACACTTGGGACAGAGCACGCGCACCAGCCGCTGGGCCAGCACGGCCTGAATGGAACTGGCGACCAGGAACGGCTTGACGCCCATGTCGATCAGACGCGTGATCGCGCCCGGCGCGTCGTTCGTGTGCAGCGTGCTGAAGACCAAGTGGCCCGTGAGGGCCGCCTGAATCGCCACTTCCGCCACTTCGATATCGCGAATTTCACCGACCAGGATGATGTTGGGCGCCTGACGCAGCATGGCACGCAAGATCATCGAGAACTTCAGCCCGATCGCCTCCTTCACCTGGCACTGGTTGATGCCGACGAAGTTGTACTCCACGGGGTCTTCCGCGGTGATGATCTTGCGGTCCGGGCGGTTCAGTTCGTTCAGCGCGGCGTACAGTGACGTCGTCTTACCTGAACCCGTAGGCCCGGTGACTAGAAAGATGCCATTGGGGCGCTTGATGATCCGCTGGAACGCCTTGTAGTCCTCGTCGGCGAACCCGAGGTTCGGAATGCCGATGCGCACCGCGTCGGGCCGCAAGATACGCAGCACGCACGACTCGCCGTGATACCCCGGCAGCGTGCTGACGCGGAAGTCGATGTTCACCTTGTCGATGTTCATCTTGATGCGCCCGTCCTGCGGCAGGCGCTTCTCGGCGATGTCGATGCCCGCCATGATCTTGATACGGCTGATCAGCGGGTTCTTCATGCGAAGTGGGATGCGGTCGCGCACCACGCATTCGCCGTCGATGCGATACCGCACCTGCACGCGGTCCTTCATCGGTTCGATGTGAATATCCGACGCCCGGTTGCGCACGGCTTCAGAGATCAACGCCGTCACCAGCTTGATGATCGGGGCCTGCGTCGGGTCGTTGGCGGCCGCCTCTTCCATGCCGCTGACGTCGATCGATTTATCAATCGACCGATCGACCGACTTGTCCATCGTGTCGATCGTCTTTCGGATATCCAGCGACTTGTCGACCGTCTTGTCGATCGTGCTCTGGGCGCTCGTCTGGAACAGCTCGTCTAGAATCGCCTTGATCCGGCTGCGCGGCGCCAGCACCGGGCGCAAATCCTTGTGCAACCGGAAGCGCAGCACGTCGATCATCTCCAGATCGAGCGGGTCGTGGACGGCCAGGCGGATCTTGCCCCCCTCGGTGCCCAGGGGCAAAATCACGTACTTCTTCATCAGCTCGTCGGGAATCAGATTGACGGCGTTCGGTGGGACGGAGTTCTTGTCGAGGTCGACGTACTCCATGCCGTGCTGCATCGCCAGGCCCTTGTAGACGATGGCCTCGCTGCACATCTTCAAATCGACCAGCGCCTCACCGATGCGGTAATTCTTGGTCTTGGCATGCTCCAGCGCCTTGGCCACGTCCTTGGCCGTCACGGCGTTCAGGTCCACGAGAATTTCGCCCAGCTTCTTCTGCTGTCGTGCCATGGTGTCAGTCCTCTGCTGCTGCGACTACTGCTGCGTCCGCCAGACGGGTGTGAAAGACGGCTCGCCGGTGCGTTGCGATGACGCTGGCGATGAGGAAGCGACGACCAGGCGCGAGCCTGATGCGCACGATGCGTTCCGTTCGCTCCCCGTCCTCGTCCGTCGTCTGTGCCGCCTCTGTCAAGGGGCCGTAAGAAGGAGTGTACCTTGCCGTCACGAGCGGGGACAAGCACTTTCTGCCAGTTTGAGGCGTGCGGTCGCGTCGTGACCAGCAGATTATAGGCCGCGCAGGCGATCGGATCGACCGACCGTAGGTTCCACGCGTTGAGATGCGCGTCCCCCACGCCAATCACGCCACCCGTCGTTTGATACCAGGCCCAACCAGCCCTTGCTGCCCGATCTTCCGGCACACGTCATACCGACCCACTGGCAGCGGGCCGCGTTCACCCGTTCAACCACTGGTCGCAGTTCACGGGCCGCAGCCGCCAGTTGCGGGCGTTCTTCCGCTTTTGCTGTCGTGGTTGCATGCGTTCCTCTGACCGGATCACACAGGACCGATCAATGAATGGCTCTCGAAAGAATCGGACGTGCCGCTTTTCGGGTTGGACGTGGTAACCCGGAGATCATGGTCGTTGTCATCAACGACCACGCCAGTGCGGCGCAATCGACGATTGCGGGGGAACTGGAACGCTGCTGCCCGTTCACTGACGGGTTCATGCGTCCGAACCCACCGCGGTGCTGGCACCGGGGTGCGGCGCGTGCGACGGTAGCGAGGCTGCGTTCAGGCGAAACTGCTTGCGGTAGGCGGTGGGGGTGAGCGCCAGCTGTTCCTGAAACGTCTCGCCGAACTGCTTGCCGCTGCTGAAGCCGCAGGCCTTGGCGATGACCGGCATCGGTTCGTCGGTCTCGACTAGCAGCCGGCGGGCACGCTCCAGTTGCACCCGACGTATCTCGAAAGCGGGGCTGCGGCCCAGCGCTTGCGTGAAGCGCACCTCCAGCGACCGTCGCGACATCGCCAGCTCGTCCAGCAGATGCCTGACGCGCAGCGGACCGCGACCGACGCGCTCGTGGATCAGCCGGACCGCCACGGCAATTTCGGGGTCGTCGATCGCAAGAATGTCGGTGCTGCGCCGGGTCACAATGCCGACCGGGGGCAATAGCAACTGCCCGACCGGGGCCGGTTCACCGGCGATCAGCCGGTCGAGCAGCGCCGCGGCCTCGTAGCCCAGCTGCATGGTCGGCAGGACGATGCTGGACGTCGGTGGCACGTTCAGCTCGCACAGCGGTGGATCGTTATCGACGCCGAGCAGCGCCATCTCCTCGGGTACGCGCAGGCCCGCATCCCGCGCCACGATCGCCAGGTGTCGGGCGCGCAGGTCATTCGCCGCCATCAGCCCGACGGGCTTGGGCAGCGACGCGACCCATTCCACCAGCGGTCGGCGGTCGGGTGGTGGAGGGTAGTGGGGCCAGCCGAACGTCTGGCAGGGGTGGCCATGCGCCTCGATCCTCTGGCAGAACCCCGCCTGACGTTCACCGGAAAAGTAGCGCTCGGGAATGCCGCAGAACGCGAACGACCGAAACCCGCGGTCCAGCAGATGCTCGGCACCAAGCCGGCCGGCGGCGTGGTTGTCGGGGCGCACCGCGGGCAGATCGTTGAAGGTCGCGTGCGACGAGACGTTCACCACCGGCACCCGCGCCGCACGCAGGCGGTCGGCGTCGTGCTGGCCGTACACCTGCGCAATCACACCATCGGCACCCGTCAGCTCGGTAACGCCCTCATTGTCCCAGTTGGGCACCTCGGCAACCCATTGCTCGCGGTTGGCGACGTAACTGCTGATGCCGCGCAGCAGGCCCTGCCCGTACGACGTGTGGGTCTCGATCATCAAGACGATTCGTAACTTCCGCCGCCTCATACACTCACATCCTACCCGACCATACCATAGTCGTGCGCAAATCCCGGATACTTTCACGCATTTGCCGGAACTACTTGCGGTACCCTTCGTCTCAAATACCGGTTGACTCTCGACCAGCTTCGGGCTGGGCGACAAATCAGAACGATCACACACATCGGTCCGACCACCGGCGCACCTCGCGAGGTTTGCCGGTCCGGCGTTTTTTGGAGGCGGAGAATGAACTTTGTCACGTCCAGCATGTTTGGGTTCCTTGCGGTCAGCACGCTCACGGTCGCCGCGAGCGGGGCGATCGTTCTGAACGATGGTTCGACCACCAGCAACCTCACGCTGCTGAGTTCCACCGGCACTGCGCCCAGCACCGGCACGGCGGGGACGTCGATGTCTTCCGACGGCGCCGTCATCACGTTGACCAGCAGCCGCGATCGTCGCACGCTTGCCTACAGCAACACGGCGATCGCCAGCAGCACTTACACCGTGAGCGCCGAGGCGGCCAACAACAACCCCGGCACGTTCGCCAACCGGCGGGTCGGACTGATTGGCTGGTTCAACACTGCCTCGCTGGAGGGCATCGGCATGTACCGCAATCAGGGGAGCGGTGAACTGCGATTACGCACGCTCGACCTGGATAGCAGCAACGTCGAGAGCGTCAACGGCCTGTTCACGACTGGCGGCTCGGCGCTGGCGTCGGACAACTTCCACTCGTCGTTGGTCCAATCGGGCACCACCGTGCGTTATGCCTTCGATTTCCAGGCGCCGACCGCAAGCGACCTCACGGCCCTACCGACGGTGACAAGCCGTGTGGTGGCCTCAGTTACGAGTTTGGATGGCGTGACGACCTACGGCAGCCGGACCTTCCTGACGAACCTGGCGGCGCCGGCCGACCATCGCGTTGGGTATTTCGGGTACCTCGCCGAGGACACCGGCGCGTTGCCGCTGGGCCGGTTCGACAACCTGTCGGTCAGCGAGAACGCGGTCGTGCCGGAGCCCACGTCACTGGCGGCGCTTGGCATGCTCGGCGCGTTCGCGCTGCGTCGCCGCGGCCGCTAACCCACCACCACCGACGATCGGGCGGTCCGCACCTGGCGGATCGCCCCATTTCACTTTTGTTCTAGACGTGGAGACCCACCATGAAGCGACAAAACCGTGGATTTACGCTCGTCGAACTGCTCGTGGTCATCGGCATCATCGCGTTGCTGATCAGCATCCTGCTGCCGTCGCTGAACAAGGCAAGAGCGTCGGCGAACAAGGTGGCATGTGCCAGCAACATGCGGCAGATCGGGCAGGCGATGACGATGTATGCCAACGCGAACAAGCGCATGCTCGTCCCGGCGGTCATGGTGTGGGACGGCTGGTACAAGTTGACCTACGACGACCTCCTTGCCCCAAACCTCGGCACAAAGTGGCAGAATGACATGGACTGGCAGGGACCGTATGTGGGGAACCAGACCGGGTTGAACGGAACACACATCAGCCAGGTGTTCCGTTGCCCGACGGATGACTTGTACGATACCGCCCCGGCCTGGATGCTAGGCGAGGCGAACTACCGTGCGGTGCAGTTCCGGATCAAACGCAGCTACTCAATGGTGAAGAACGAGTGGGGCGGCGGGCCGACCGGCGGCGTCGTCGCGTATGGCACCGGTGAGCAGTTCGGGTACAACGGTGACCGGAACGCCGCGATCGTCGACACCGGCGCGTTCTGGGTGGATCGCCGGCCCGTTAAGCTGGCGTCGATCCCCCTGTCGTCGGAAAAGTTGGTACTGGTGGAGAATTTCCAGGGGAACGTGATGGGCAGCGATTCGGGACCTGCCGTCAACACGCCCGACGACTGCAGGCCAAACTTCATCCGCCCGGCCCACAACGGTAAGCAGAACAACTTCCTGTTCGCGGATGGTCATGTGGCTGGCATGCGATTCCAGGAGACGTTCCCCGCGGGTGATGCGCCGACCCTCAGGCCGGCCCGCGGCATGTGGAGCCGAGCTCGATAATTAGAGTGGGCCAGGATGCGCTTCCTGTCCCGCGTGGCGCGCCAAGAACAACGACCAACCGAAGACGGCCAACGACACGGGCGTGACGGTGATCGGCCACCACCGCCGTGGCGTCAACTGGCGCGACGGTGACGACGGCGATCAGCGGCAGTGTTCCTCGTGACGGTTGTGGAGAGACGCGAAAACGCCGGGTGCCACGGGCGGTACGCCGCCCGTGTTGATCCGTGCTCGACCGACAGCCGGACGACGTACCGCCCGTGGCACCCGGCTGTGCGTCCATCCATGGGGCGCGTCTGGCCGGGTCGCTTGAACGGCCACGCCACTGATGATCGCGCTTTTCGACGGTCGCGCTTGCCACGGGGGGCGATCGACGCGATAACCCCAAGCCCATGGCAGCCACCGATAACAAAATTATTTACTCGATGACCGGCGTCTCCAAGATGCACGAGAAGAAGGTCATCCTGAAGGACATCCACCTCTCGTACTTCTACGGCGCCAAGATCGGCGTGCTGGGGGTGAACGGGTCGGGCAAGAGTACGCTGCTGCGCATCCTGGCGGGGCAGGACAAGAACTACGAGGGGACGATCACCAAACAGCCGAACTTTAGCGTCGGCTTCCTCGAGCAGGAGCCGAAGCTGGACCCGGAGGCGACGGTGATCGAGGTCGTTCGCCAGGGCATGCAGGCGACGGTCGATTTGCTGACCGAGTTCGACAAGGTGAACGACAAGCTGGGCGATCCGGATCTGTCGCCCGAGGACATGGACAAGCTGCTGGAAAAGCAGGGCACGATTCAGGAAAAGCTGGACCACGCCAACGCGTGGGACCTCGATAGCCAGTTGGAAATGGCGATGGACGCGCTGCGCTGCCCGCCGCCGGATGCGAAGATCGGCCCGCTGAGCGGCGGTGAGAAGCGCCGGGTGGCGCTGTGTCGGTTGCTGCTGCAGAAGCCGGACATTTTGCTGTTGGACGAACCGACCAACCATTTAGATGCCGAGAGCGTGGCGTGGCTGGAGCAGCACCTGCAGCGGTACGAGGGGACGATTATCGCGGTCACGCACGATCGGTACTTTCTGGACAACGTTGCCGGGTGGATTCTGGAGTTGGAGTTTGGCAGGGGGTTCCCGTTTAAAGGCAACTATTCGAGCTGGCTGGAACAGAAGAAGAGCCGGCTGGCGGTTGAGGAAAAGCAGGAATCGAATCGTCAGAAGCTGCTCGCCAAGGAACTGGAATGGGTGCGCGCCAGCCCCAAGGCCCGCCAGGCCAAGAGCAAGGCCCGTTTGAAGGCCTACGAGGAGATGGCGTCGGCAGAGAACCAGAAGAAGGCGACCGAGATCGACATCTACATCCCGCCGGGCCCGAAGCTGGGGCAGCTGGTGATCGAGGCGCAGAACGTCAGCAAATCGTTCGGCGACAAGGTGCTGCTGGACAACGTGAACTTCACGCTGCCGCGCAACGCGATCGTCGGCATCATCGGCCCCAACGGCGCGGGCAAAACGACCCTGTTCCGCATGATCACGGGTGAAGACAAGCCCGACAGTGGCACGATCCGCCTGGGCGACAGCGTGAAGCTGGCCTACGCCGAGCAGACGCGCGAAGCGCTGGGCACCGGTGAGAACGTTTGGCAGGTGATCAGCGAGGGGCAGGAGTTCATCCAGTTGGGCAACGTGAAGATGAACAGCCGCAGCTACGTGACGCGGTTCGGCTTCACGGGGACCGACCAATCGCGGTCGGTGGACGTGCTATCCGGCGGCGAGCGCGGGCGCATTCACCTGGCCCGCATGCTCAAGAGCGGCGCGAACGTCATTTTGATGGACGAACCGACCAACGACCTCGACGTGAACACGATCCGCAGCGTCGAGGAGGCCCTGGAGAACTTCGCTGGCTGCGCCGTCATCATCAGCCACGACCGCTGGTTCTTAGATCGCGTGGCGACGCATATTCTGGCGTTCGAGGGGGATAGCCAGGTGCGGTTCTTTGAGGGCAACTTCACGGAATACGAGGCCGACCGGCACCGCAGGATGGGCGCCGAGGCGGATCGGCCGCACCGGATCAGCTATCGGAAATTAACGAAGTAGGATTCGTGGCGGAGGTGAATGCACGGGTACGGTTACATAGGGCTTAATCGCGGTAAACATGACGTGTCATCCCGAAGCGCAGCGAGGGATCTCGAATTACCGAGAAGTGCTCGGCCGATCGAGATCCCTCGCTGCGCTTCGGGATGACAGGGGGAGCGTAGCTCGCCTTGGGCAGTAACTTGGCTCAGGTCGCAACACGTCGCCGACGCAGCATCACCCCGACGCCGAGCGCGACCACCAACACCCCCACCACTCCCGGTTCGGGCACCGCCACAAAGCTCTCGCCGACCATCGCATCGGCAATCTGCTGCGCGTAGGCGGGGACGAACGAGCCACCGCTGGCGACCCACTCCTTGGTCTTGTCGTCGGTCGCGTTGAACCAGTTGATGCCGACGAGCGTCAGCTGTCCGCCGACGTCGATGAAGTTGGGCGCGCCCGAGTCGCCGCCTTGCAGGAACGTTTCGTCGATGCCGGAGCCGTCGTCGTAGTAGGAGATGGTGGCGTACCCTTCGACGCCACCGACGTCGAAATTGTCGTTCGGGTTAGGCGGGATGATCTCGTCGATCGTATTCCGCCCAACTCGGTCCGACGTGTCGCCCGCATTACCACGACCATAAACGAACTGGGAGCGGCCAATGTAGGCGCTGTTGTCGCCGAGCAGCGGGATCGCGTACGTCGCGATGTTGTGCAGCGGATTCAGCGGCGTAGTCAGCCTGCCCAGCCGCAAATCGCTGTTGGAGCCGTCCGGATTCTTCAGTGTGACCGCCGACGCGACGGTGTAGCTGACCGTGCCGCCGGGCACGTTGTCGGCATCGAACGTCGCGGTTGAATTGACCGCCGGGCTCGCGTGGGCCGCCGTCAGGAAATAGCTCGGCGAGATCATCGTCGCCCAGCTACCACCGGCATGCCCCACGCCCGAAAAGTCGTACCCCGCCCCGATAAAGCTCGGGCTGTTGGCGAATCGATCGTGCCGTGCCGGCGTGTAACCATCGATATGCAATGCCGCGTTAGAGACGGCCGGGAAAAGCGTAGCTGCCAGCAAAAACATCAGCCGGTTGCGCATGTAGGGTTCCTCTTCGACAAATTAGGAATCGAAGCGAAACCCTACCACCCCACCGCAACCCTGCGAATCGCCAAAAAGCGATCGAAGGCAAACAAACTCGCGACCACCCCCGATGGCGGTCCCAGCTTCGCTGAGCCCGCTTCCCCGCCCCCCACACCACACCGGCGCGCAATTCCCTTACCCGATCTGGCACGTCCGCACCGACAACACGCGCGGCACGTCCCCCGGCAGGCGCTGCCACGCCTTGCCCCCATCGCGGCTCGCGTACACGTGTCCCATGGTCGTCCCAAGGTACACGCCCGGCTCGTCCCGGTCGTCCACCGTCATCGCGTCGCGCAGGATGCCGACATAACTGCCCGCCGGCAGCCCGTCGTTCGTCGCGGCCCACGAGGACCCCTCGTCGGTTGACCGGTAGATCGCGAATCGCCCATCCTTGAAGAACCGGGTCTCGTCACCGCCCAGCGGCGCGATGCACAGTTCGCCGCGGTTGGTCATCACCATCGGAAACCCGAAATTGCCCGGCAGGCCGTGCTCGATCTTCCGCCAGTTGTCGCCGGCGTCGTCGGTGCGGTACACACCGCCGTGGTACTGCATGAAGAGCGTGTCGGGCTTGGTCGCGTGCTGCACCATCTTGTGGACGCAGTGCACCGCGTCCGGCTCATCCGACCCGGTCGGCACGCCGCCCAAGCCCTTGTTGGCCGGCGTCCAGGTCGCGCCACCGTCGGTCGTGCGGAAGCAGCCAACCGCGCTGATGCCGACCCACATGCGCTGCGGATCGCTGTGGTCGACGATGATCGTGTGCAGGCAGAGCCCACCCCCACCCGCGAACCACTTGGGGCGCGTGGGGTGCTTCGTGAGCGAGTCGATTTCGGTCCAACTGTCACCCCCATCGCGCGAGACGAAGAGGCCTGCCTCATCGACGCCCGCAAACACCGTGTGGTGCTGAGCCGGGTGTGCGCAGACCTGCCAGATGCGGTTCATCTTGAACCCCGACTCCGCCGAGTACGCCGGCCCGCGCTCGATCTGCGACCACGTCTTGCCCATGTCGTCGCTGACGCGCAGCGTCGCGCCGTAAGCGTAATGCGTCGTCCCCACAATCAACCGCGGCGTCTCACGCCCGTTGACCAGTCCCACCGAGCTCACCTCCCACCCCGGCAGCATCGGCTCTGCCATCGTCCATTGCTGGCGCGACGCGTCGCTGGTGTAGCAGAAGAGGCCCTTGGTGGTGCCGACGAAGAGATGCTGCTGTGACATAGTTTGCCCCGTTGGAAGGTTTGGTGCCCACAGGATGCGCTGCTGAGGTCGGTATTTCAAGCGACGCTGTGCCTTCACGTAGCATGGGCGTCTCGCCCTTGCCTGTGGTCAAAGCGGAAGATCAATTTTTGGTTGGCAATCTTCCGGAGTAGATTCCCGGGATGAAATGAATTTTGCGTGCTGCTGGCAGGCATGGGCGAGACGCCCATGCTACGTGAAGCGAAGATTGCTACTCCCCCGACGGTTCGCGAATGACCGCGGCGATGTCGCAGCACTTTTCGAGCAAATGTTCGACCGTCTCCAGGCTCAGTACCGTCGCGGCGTCGCTCTTGGCGTTCTTGGGGTCGGGGTGGACCTCCAGGAACAGCCCGTCCACGCACCCCGTCGCGACGGCGGCGCGGGCGAGCAGGGGCGCGTACTGCGGGTTGCCACCGCTGGCGCCGCCCAGGGCGGCCGGTTGCTGGGTGCTGTGGGTGACGTCGAAGATCACCGGCACGCCGAAGCTCTTCATGATCGCCAAGCCCGTGAAGTCGTTCACGAGGCGGTTGTAGCCGAAGAACGAGCCGCGCTCGGTCAGCATCGTCTGGCTGGGGATGACCGACCTGCGATTGGCAATGGCCGCCGACGCTTCATCGCCGCGCGCGGCCTTCACCTTCTCGACGGCGTTGGACATCTCCTGGGGGCTCATGAACTGCCCCTTCTTGATGTTCACCGCCGCCCCACTGCGGCCGGCGGCGTGCAGCAGGTCGGTCTGCCGCGCCAGGAACGCCGGGATCTGCAGAATGTCCACCACGCTCGCCGCCTCGGCGACCTGGTAGCTCTCGTGCACGTCGGTCAGCACCGGCACGCCCACCTGCTCCTTCACGGCCTTCAGCACGATCAACCCATCCTCGAGCCCCGGCCCGCGGAAGCTGCCGTTGGACGAGCGGTTGGCCTTGTCGAAGCTGGCCTTGAACACGTACGCGATGCCCAGCTTGTCGCAGATGCCCTTCATGTGCGTCGCGATCTGCAGCGACTGATCGAGCGACTCGATCACGCAGGGGCCGGCGATGACGAACAGCGGGGTACGGGTCAGGTAGTCATTGGTCATGAGTCACTAGTCACCAGTGGTAAAAGTGCGTCCGGTCGTCAGGCACGTGCGAGTGACGAGGGACCAGTGACCAGTGACCGCCTACGGCACGATAAAGCCCACGCGCCGTTCAAGCAAATCGATGCGCAGCGGCGTGAAGCCGAAGGCGTCGCCGTCGAGTTGGATGGGGGTTTGTTCTGACGACTCGATCTCGATGCGCGTGCCACCCGCCAGCACGACACCGTCGGCCTGCAGGTGCTCGCCGGCGGCGGCGAGCAGCGCGATCTGCAGCAAATCCTTCCGATCGCGGCACGGCATCACGCAAACGTCCAACCGGCGGTCGTTCGGTCGCGCATCGGGCAGAAACGGAAAGCCCATCCCATACTCCGGCACGTTCGCGACGATCGCGATGGCCGGGCGTTCATCGAAGATCGGCCGCCCGTCGACCGCAACGCGCAGCGGGTGAAACGCGTAGTCGCGCAGCGTGAGCAACGTGGGGAACGCGTAGCTGATGAAGTCGATCGGCCCGTTGCGCACGCGCTCCATCTCGTGCACCACGTGCGCGTCGAACCCGGCGCTGGCCATCAGCAGAAACATCTGCCCGTTGGCGCTGCCGGCGTCGAAGTGCACGACCCGGTACTTCGCGATGGCCGCCGCGATCTCGTCGGCGGGGTCCTCGTCGTGCCAGGCCAGTTCCAAATGCTTGCCGATGAGGTTCGCGGTGCCCATCGGCACGAGCAAAATGGGCGGCGGTTCGGGCAGCACCTCGTACAACCGAGCCGCGACCGCGCGCAGCGTGCCATCGCCACCCATTACGATCGCGGCGTGATGCGTCGCCGCAGGCTTGGGCAGAAACTGGCCCGGCGGCTCGAAGACCGTCCGCACGTCGTACCCCGCCGGCTGCAACCGCCGGGCGATCTTCCCCGCAAACGACCGCGCCCGCCCCCGGCCCGCGTTCGGGTTGCAGAAGACGAGGATGGTGGGACGGGGACGCATGGACTTCCCGAGGCTAATGCAATTCCGCGCAGGCGTCATCCGTGTGGAACGATGGGCGTCTTAGCCGTGGCATGGGCGTCTCGCCCAGGCGTGTAGATTGGAATAGGAGATTTGATTTGTTGGTATCCGCGTCGTCCAGGCCGCTGAAACAAATCGAGTTCTTCCGGCCTTATGGCGAACATGGGCGAGACGCCCATGCCACGGAAGCACGAACGCTAATGGCCAACCCCCCTACCCAAACTATTTTTATCACATTCATGCCCATATGCATTCCAGCCCCCTCTGGAGTCGTTGACAGCCCCAAATCGCTCACATATCAATACTAACTTGATTCGCGCGCCCGAGATACGGGCGTGTTTCCGCACCCCGACCGCAACCGAGCCACCCCCTATGACAGACATGAGCGTATTGTCGATTAACGAGCGCGCCGCCGAGGAATACTTCCGCAAGGCCAAGGAAGCCGATGCCGCGGGCAACCACGAGAAGGCGATCGAGTTTTACGAGCGCACGCTCAACGAGAACCCCGACCACGAGCAGGCCTGCTTCGAGCTGGCGCTGATGTACGACCGCCGGGCGGAAGATGCCAAGGCGATCGAGCTGTACGAGCGTCTGGTCACCAGCCCGCCGGTCAGCATCAACGCGCTGCTGAACCTGGCGCTGCTGTACGAGGACAACAACCACTACGACGAGGCCCACCGCTGCCTCGACGCGGTGCTGCGCACCGATCCGAATCACCCCCGCGCCCGCCTGTACATGAAGGACGTGGAAAGCGCCCGTTCGATGTACTACGACGACGAGGACAACGGCCACGGAGACCGCCGCAACGCGGTGCTGGACATCCCGATCACCGATTTCGAGCTGTCGGTTCGCAGCCGCAACTGTCTGAAGAAGATGAACATCCGCTCGGTCGGCGACCTGCTGCGCACGAGCGAGCCGGAGCTGCTGAGCTACAAGAACTTCGGCGAAACGAGCCTGAACGAGATCAAGGCCCTGCTGGCCCAGAAGGGCCTGCGCCTCGGCCAGAGCCTGGAAGGCGAAGGCAAGGCCGCCGCCGCCGCCAGCACGATGGCCCGCCGCCCCGCCACCGTGCCGGGCAACATTCCGTCGGAAGTGATGAACAAGACGGTCGGCGACCTCGAGCTGTCGGTCCGCAGCCGCAAGGCGCTCCAGCGGTTGAACATCAACCTGATCAGCGAACTCGCCAGCCGCACGGAAGACGAACTGCTGGGCTGCAAGAACTTCGGCCAGACCAGCCTCAACGAGATCAAGCAGCAGCTGGCCACCTTCGGCATGGGGCTGCGTAAGCTGGACGAGTAACCTGTAAGTCTCAATGACCAAACCAGAATGACCAATGAACGTCCAATGACCAAGAACCAATAAAGGCGGGTTACCGTACCCAGCATTGGACATTGGCGTTTGGACATTCATTGGTCATTCGGATCTGGCCATTGGTCATTCTGAATGCCTCCCACGGACGGGAACCCGCGATGACCCAACGGATTGGGCTGATCATCCTCGCTGCGCTCCTGCTCGTGCTGCTGCCGTTCGGCGGCTGCCAGCAGGATAACCTGTCGTCCGTCTCCCCGCGCGATCCCAAGAGTCCCGTCGTTCGCGTGCGGCTGCTCGAAGGGCGCGACCGCATCGCGCTCACCGCATCCGCCAACCCCACCGTTCGCACCGGCGCCGACCGGCCGATCACGCTCAACCTGCCCCATGGCACGCCGATCGACGTCACGCTGGCGGCCGGTGGGTGGCGCGTGGGCGACCAGATGCTGGGCACGGGCGAACTGGTGATCGAACCCGCCACGCCTGGCTCGGTGAAGGTCGACAACCAATCCTATCGCGGCCGGTACCGCCTGGTGCCGACCGGGCCGGGCAAGTTCGACGTGGTGAACGACGTCGACGTCGACGGCTACCTGATGGGCGTCGTGTCGAAGGAAGTGCTGCCCAATTGGGACGAGGAGACCTTTAAGGCCCAGGCGATCGTCGCCCGCACGTACGCGCTCTACGAGATGCGCACCGCGTCGCGCAGCCGGGCGTGGGACCTGTTTCCCGACCAGCGCAGCCAGGTGTACGGCGGCATTGGCGCCGAGAGCGCCAAGAGCCGCACCGCCGTCGACGCGACGCACGGCGTGGTGGTGGCGGCCGGGGCACGCGGGCAGGAGAAGATCTTCCCTGCCTACTTCAGCTCCTGCTGCGGTGGCGCCACGCAGAGCGCGGTCGACGCCTTCGGGTTCGATCAGCCGCACATCGCGCCGCTGGGTGAGCAGAACGTGAAGACGCTGTGCGCCGCCAGCCCGCGGTTCAGCTGGGGCGAGGTCGCGGTCCGCAAGGATGAGCTGACGCGCCGGTTCCGCCTCTTCGCCGCCCGCCGCAGCACGTCGCCGGGCGACGTGTGGACGGCCGCGACGAACATGGCGACCGTCACGTCGATCGAAGTGGCGCCGCAGGGCATCAACTCGGCCGGCCGGCCCGTGCGGTTCATCATCACCGATGCGCGCGGCGTGCGGTACAGCTTCAGCGGTGAGGAACTCCGCACCGCCATCAACACCGACGCCCCCAAGGACAACCGCGTCTTCAGCAGCTTCTTCAAGCTGATCAACGCCGGCGACACCGTCCGCTTCGTCGACGGCCACGGCTGGGGCCACGGCGTCGGCATGTGCCAATGGTGCGCCGAAAGCCGCGCCCGCCAAGGCATGCGCCACGAGGACATCGTGCTCGCCGCCTTCCCCACCGCGCGCCTCGTGCGGGCCTATTGAACGTTAGACTTAAGCACTAAACCCACCCTCGTCATCCTGAGGTACTCCGAAGGATCTCCCTCCGTATTCTTATCGGGCAGGTCACACGCTTTCCAGGGCATCGGCCTCCTTCATCAGGCGGCCAACACCCTAACTACGTGTCACCCATGTCCCGGAACAAGTGTCACCTATGTGCCGAGTCCATACACTGTGTTGACCCTACAGCACGGCTTGGAGTACCAAACCGTGGCACCCAAACGCTACGGTAAGGCGCGTCCTGCGCTAAGCAGTAGCCGCCGGGGCGATCGGCCACGCACGGCGGATCGCGAACGGGATGAGCCAGAGGAAGACCCCCGCCATCACCAGCGGCACGACCGTCAGGCCTGCGCACAGCACTGCCGCGAACCACAGCCCCATGAAGCTGCGCAGGCGCACGTCGCTCGGGCCCGTCGGCGAATAGAGCACCTCGACCCTATCGCCCACCGCATGCGCCGGCGGATTGCTCGCCCAGCCCGTCGTCGACTGGCGCGTTGTGCCCGCTGCGTCGCTGTACTCAAACACCGAGTAATAGGTCGTCCCGTTGTCGCCCGCCGATGGCTTCAACTCGATAACAATTCCCGGAACGCTGACCGCATTCTCGACGAACGCCGCCGTGGACGCGTAGAACCAGACCGCCAATCCACCGGTCACCAGCGCCGGCAGTAAACACAGCAGGCCGACGATGCGGCTGGGAAGAATCAGTCCGCGAGCGTCCATGGGTTCCCTAACGTAGTGCCATCGAGTGATTGAGCCGGCGCCGGCTTCCGCATTTAGTTTACCTACCGCGACGGTCCGCCGCATCGGCGGGTGATTGGCGTGCGGCCCGGCCGCTGCACTCAACACCACCCCAGCTTTGGCAGCACGGCCCGCAACGCCTCTGGTAACTCGTCCCAAGTGCACGCGTGCCCTCGCACCCGAACGTTGTTCCAAACCCTGAACGACTCCGGCCGTCGTTCGGGCACGATGACGTCGCGGGCGAGAAACGTGATGCGATCGGCCGGCTCGTGCGAGCACATCGTGTAGTGCGGCCGCAGCGTGTCCGCCAGTTCCAGTCGACGCTGTTCGAACGGCTGGCCATCATCGAGCCCCAACAGGCAGATGTTGCAGTAGGTTCCGCCCCGATCGCTCCACAGGTGCAGCACGCAGAAGCGAACGCTCGTGCGATCGTCGAGCCGATACGCCGCCACGTCGCCGACGCGGAAGTCGGTGGACGACTTCGGAAGCGGCTTGAGCTTCCGCGCCTTCGGTTGGGCGCCTAGGAGTTGCTCGCGCAGCTTCGACAAGTGCTTCTGGCGCTGGTTGACGCCCGAACGGCCGTGATCGTTCCACCGGCGGAGGTCGGCGCCGCTGTCGATGATCGCCACGGCCCGATCCCGCACAGTGTCGAGCAGCCGCCCGAATTTCCACTGCGTCGCGGCAAGCGCGAGCCAGAATACGACGGCATCGTCTTCGTCCGCGAGCATTTCGGCCGATTCAAGAACCAGACGCTCTGTCGCATCGGTAGCGCTGAGCTCTTCGGCCACAAGGTCCGTGAACGCATCGCGCACGTCCGCCGCCGTATCGTCGGAGAAGATGGCAGTGCCCCAAGCGCCCATGCGTCCTTACTTCGCCGTTGTATGACAAAACCCGATGCCCCGACCGTCAGTTCCCCGCCATCGCCAGCGTCATCAGATGCTCATCGTAGAAGCGGCCATCGCACGCGAACGTCTCCCGCTCGGTCCCATAGATCACAAACCCAAGCGATTCGTACAGCCGGACAGCCGCGCGTTGTTCCGTCACCACCGTCAGGTTCACCCGGCGGATCGCGGTGTCGGCCGCCGCGCGATCTAGCGCGGCCTGCATTAGCGCCCGCCCCTGGCCCTGTTGCCGCAGCGACGGCGTCACGTACAGGCCGGCCACGTAGGCCCCATGCTTCTCGTTGGCCGCTTCGTAGCGTGAGAAGCGAACGATGCCCACCAGCGCCCCATCCGCAAACGCCCCGAAGATGCACCGGTCCTCGGTCGCCACCAGCCGCCGGCCCATCGCCGCCAGGTCCGGCTCCTCCTCCATCACCGCCCCAAACGCCGGCGGCCGCTCGCGCAGCGCCATTAACCGCACCGCCCGATAGGCCGCGGCATCTTCGGGCGATAGGGGGCGAATGGGCATGAGGGGTTAGCTTAACAAACGTAGATAACGGGATGGGTACATTTACCTGACAATTGGACCTGTCCCGCCATCTGCCTCTCTGGATATTCTGGATGTCCCCTTTTCCTCACCCGGCCAGTGATCTCACACATCATCGATCGCTGGCCGGTGACGATGGCATAGATGTCGCCGCCTTCAGATGCTCTTCGAGCAACTTGACAACCCCTTGAGCGCGAAAGTATCGCGCACTTTCCAAGGCGGTCCATGGTTCTCGCCCCATGCCGCGAACGCGAATGGTTACGTCGGCACCGGCGTCGAGCAGTGCCCTCAGTGCCTCGATGCGCGTATCATCAGAAGTAAACTGGATGAGGGCGGTGCCGCCGACCTTCTGCTGTGCGTTCACGTCTGCGCCAGCCTCGGCCAACAGCTTGATCGCGTTGGCCTTGTTGAACGTGACCGCCCGGAACAGTGGGGTCTCGCCCTTATGATTGCGTGCTTCAAGGTCGGCCTTGTGTTCGATCAACGCTTGCATCGCTTCCAGGTGACCCCCTGCCGCCGCCTCGCCAAGCGGGGTGTTGTAGCCTTGTTTGTCCCCCTGGTTGGGATCTGCGCCCTTGTCGATGAGCTGCCGGATGACCGCGGCCGGCGCGCCCGCGGCGGCCGCCCAGTACAGCGGCGTTCGCCCGTCGCGGTCGGTCTGGTTGACGTCGGCGCCGCTGTCGATCAACAGCTTGGCAAGATCGGGACGCCCCACGGTCACGGCGGTCACGAGCACGCCCCGCCCGTTGCGGTCGACCTTGCTGGGATCCGCGCCGGATCGCAACAGCAGTTCAGCGATGGCTACGCCCGGCGTGCGCGGCGTGAACATCAGCGCCGTGGTCCCACCATCGCCGACTGCGTCGACCTTGGCTCCCTTCTCAATCAGCAGGCTCGCCGCTTCGAGCCGGCCCAATGCCACGGCGTTCATTAGTGGTGTGCGGGAGTTCTCGGGGAGGTCGACGCGTGGGTCCCCCTTGTCCACAGCTTTGATGAACTCTAAGTCGTTTGCCGTTACAGCGTCGAAGACCGACCGATCAGCCCCTCTTGGATCGCATCCGCACAGGAGCAACGCCAACGCGAAGCCCGCGCAGTGCCTCATCAAACCTTGCCTTGAACTGAAGACGCTCATAGCACCGCCCGGAGTGAGGGTTAGATAAGGCGGGGGCACGGGTTGGTACGCCAACTTGTGTCTTTGCCTCACCCCTTCGTAGTCGGCCGGAGGATTAAAGGGGTCGGGAGTCATTGTTGTCGACAATCAAAGACTCCCGACCCCTTTATCGACCCTCGAGGTGTTGGAGAAGACGTAGCGGCCACAATGCCGGGCGCCACGGGTCGGCGGGTGGCACAGGCTGGTACTCCTGCCTGTGCGTAATGGCGGTCGGTGGGGAAGCACAGGTACGAGTACGAACCTGTGCCACCCGCCGCGGCCGCGCCGGAGAAGGATAACGGGACAGAGAAGGATAACGGGACAGGTCCAATTACTCATTTAACTGGACCTGTCCCGTTTTTTGTTCGCGAACCACAAGGAGCTTACCCGCCGGCCCGGTCCGCTGCATTGGCTGGTTATGCTGCGGCCGCACCGCCGAGAACGTGAACGGCCCACCAACTGCCCAGGCCGGCGAGTAGCACGCAGAGCAGCACGACGAGCAGATACAAGTTCGCCCACCATTGTGGTGGCGACCATTCCCGCG